>NZ_KV805048.1:323-87758 GCF_001811515.1 Corynebacterium sp. HMSC076G08
ATGGCCATAGCCTGCGTTAAATTCGTGTCAAGTCCTTACTATAAATGGGGGTAGCCACCGCACATTGGCCAGCACATTCGATGGACTCCAGTTGAAGGGTTCTACTCAAGGACGTAGCGAAGAGAAGGAAAGTTACGGATCTCAGGCAACCGAATGAGCCCTGTCTGAAACCTCGCCGGTGTCAGGGATAGACTGGGCACAGTTAACCGCACGAACACGTATGAAGGGATTGTCAATGACTATCAAGGTAGGCGTCTTGGGGGCTAAAGGGCGCGTGGGCCAAGCAATCGTGGAAGGCGTTAATGCGGCAGAGGATTTGGAGCTAGTTGCTTCCATCGACCGCGAGACCCCGTTGGAGAAGCTGGTTGAATCGGGTGCCGAGGTCGCCGTCGACTTCACCCAGCCGGCATCGGTCATGGACAATCTAGAGTTTTGCATCGCACATGGCATCCACGCTGTTGTGGGTACCACGGGGTTCGATGCAGGACGCCTAGCCAAGGTGGAGGAGTGGACTAAGAAAGAGGGCGCCGGCAACGTTCTCATTGCCCCGAACTTCGCTATTTCAGCTGTACTGACCATGGTGTTTGCCGCGCAGGCGGCGAAGTTCTTCGACAGTGCCGAGGTAGTTGAATACCATCACCCGAACAAGCTCGATGCGCCGTCCGGTACCGCGGTTCACACTGCGCAGGGTATTGCGAAGGCTCGCCAGGAGGCAGGCTTGGACGCTATGCCGGACAAGACCGAGCAGTCTCTCGATGGAGCGCGCGGCGCAGACGTCGATGGTGTTCACGTCCACGCAGTCCGTATGCAGGGAATGGTGGCTCATGAAGAAGTTATCTTCGGCACTCAAGGCCAGTCCTTGACCATCCGTCAGGATTCCTATGACCGCTCTTCCTTTACCCCCGGTGTTCTGCTGGGTGTACGAGAAATCGCATCCCACCCAGGCTTGACCGTGGGACTTGAGAAGTACTTGGGGCTGTAATGGCAAAGGTCTCTGAGCTTGATGTCCAGCTCATTGCGGCAACCGCATTCCATGCGCCGCGAGGAGTGGACTGGGAGGTTGATGAGGGGGCGTCGGAAAGCGAGGCTCTAGTCGAATTTGCCGGACGCGCCTGTTATGAGTCCTTCGACAAGCCGAATCCCCGTACCGCCTCAAATCAGGCCTATCTGCACCACATTCTGGAGGTAGGCCACGATGCATTGCTGGAGCATGCTACGGCGACGCTCTATATACGGGGACTATCGCGGTCGGCGTCGCATGAGCTGGTTCGCCACCGTCATTTCTCCTTCTCGCAGCTCTCGCAACGTTTCGTGCATTCCGAGGAGGCGGAGGTAGTCCTGCCCAAATTCATTGCGGAAGATGAACAGCTAACGCGGTTGACCCTCCAGGCGGCCGACGAAGCGAGGTTTGTCTACGAGGAGCTCCTCGACGCTCTCGAGTCCAAGTTGGAAGAGGAGCCAAATGCATTGCTGCGCAAGAAACAGGCTCGACAAGCAGCGCGTGCGGTATTACCTAATCTCACGGAATCCCGCATCGTCGTGACGGGAAACTATCGCGCGTGGCGTCACTTTATTGGCGCGCGGGCGACTGAACAAGCCGATACAGAGATGCGCCAGCTCGCCGTCACGTGCTTGAAGCTGTTGCGGGAGCAATCGCCGGTGCTTTTCGACGACTTCCATATCACCACCCTGGCTGACGGCACCGAAATGGCTTCGAGCCCGTACGCTTAAAGGCTTTGCAGGAGACTCGCGCACGACCCCGATGCGGCCAATAGGGGCGAAAGCAGGTAATCTTGACGCCTATGAGCACAGGTATGACAGCACAGGCAGGCGTCGACACCTTCGGACGCGTAGGCGTAGCTATGGTCACTCCATTTGACCAGGACGGCGCCTTGGACGTGTCCGCTGGTCGTCGCCTAGCAGCTCATTTGGTTGATAACGGCGTTGATTCGCTCATTTTGTCTGGGACCACGGGCGAATCACCGACGACGTCGTTGGATGAGAAACTGGAGCTGTTCGCAGCTGTAAAGGAAGAGGTAGGCGGCCGCGCTAAGTTGTGCGCTGGTGCGGGAACTAATAACACCGCCACCAGTATTGAGGCCGCGCGCGCTTTCGCTGATGCGGGAGCAGACAGCCTTCTGGTCGTGACCCCGTATTACTCCAAGCCTTCCCAGGCTGGTGTGTACGCGCACTTTACTGCTGTGGCTGACGCCGTGGACCTCCCCATTTGTCTGTACGACATCCCTGGCCGCTCGGGCATTCCGATTGAGACGGAGACCCTTCTTCGCCTCGCGGAGGTGCCGAACATCAAGGCTGTTAAGGACGCCAAGGGCGACCTTGTAGCAGCCGCACCGCTTATCCAGGAAACCGGTTTGGCATGGTACTCCGGAGATGACGGACTGAACTTGCCGTGGCTGGCCCTCGGTGCTTCGGGCGTTATTTCCGTGATTGGTCACCTCGCTCCGCGCGCCCTGGCTGATCTCTACGTGGCCTTCGATGAAGGCGATATTGCACGTGCACGAGAGATTAACGCGAAAACTTTGTCCCCGCTCGTCGAGGCGCAAGGCCGCCTCGGAGGAGCAACTCTTGTTAAGGCTGCCCTGCGTCTGCAGGGTATTGAAGTTGGAGAACCTCGTCTCCCAGTTACCGCGGCTGACGCGGAGGAGATCGAGGCTCTCCGCCACGATTTGGAAAAGGCTGGAGTCCTTTAAGAATGACTGAATCCCGTAATCGCTCCCGCAAGGTAACCCGTAAGGCGGGTCCGCCTTCGGAGACTGAGACCGCCTCGAATGAGGCGGCTTCGCCGGTTTTTCAAGCGCCGAACGAATCGGCTGCATCCGGCAATAATTCGAACGAGTCTAATAACTCGAATTCTGAGGACGGCAACCGCCGTTCTCGCTCCCGTGGTTCCCGTGGCGGCCGTGGTCGCGGTCGCGGCGGCAACAACAACCACAACAACGGTGGCCGCAACAACAATCGCAACCGTAATAACAACCGTGGCCGCCGCAACGTTCCCAAGTCCATGCAGGGCGCGGATCTGACGAAGCGTCTGCCGGAGCCGCCGAAGCAGCAGAAGGATTCGCTGCGTATTTATGCCCTGGGCGGTATTTCTGAGATCGGTCGTAACATGACCGTCTTCGAGTACCAGGACGAGATGCTCATCATCGACTGTGGCGTGCTCTTCCCGTCCTCCGGTGAGCCTGGCGTTGACCTGATCCTGCCGGACTTTGGCCCGATCGAGAAGAAGATTCACAAGGTCAAGGCTCTCGTTGTAACCCACGCTCACGAGGACCACATTGGTGCTATCCCGTGGCTGCTGAAGCTGCGCCCGGATATTCCAATCGTGGCATCGCGCTTTACCATCGCGCTGATTGCGGCGAAGTGTAAGGAGCACCGCCAGAAGCCGAAGTTCGTTGAGGTCAACGAGAAGTCGGATGTGAACTACGGTTCGTTCCGCTGCCGTTTTTGGGCAGTTAACCACTCCGTTCCGGATGCACTGGGCATCATGCTGGGCACCCCGGCTGGCAATATCATCCACACCGGTGACATCAAGCTGGACCAGACCCCGCTGGATAACCGTCCGACCGACCTTCCGGCGCTATCTCGCTACGGTGATGAGGGCGTCGACCTGATGCTCTGCGAATCCACCAACGCGAACATCCCGGGCGTTTCCGCATCCGAGGGAGATATCCCGGCTACCTTCCGCCGCCTGGTGTCCAATGCTAAGCAGCGCGTCATCATCGCAACCTTCGCGTCCAACGTGTACCGTGTACAGGCAGCTATCGACGCCGCCGTTTATGCTGGCCGCAAGGTTGCCTTCAACGGCCGCTCGATGATGCGCAACATGGAAATCGCCGAGAAGATGGGCTTCCTGAAGGTTCCGCGCGGAACCATCATCTCGATCGACGAGGCTGCCAAGATGGCACCGCACAAGGTCTTGCTCATCACCACCGGTACCCAGGGCGAGCCAATGGCTGCGTTGTCACGCATGGCACGCCGTGAGCACCGTCAGATCACCGTCCGCGACGGCGACCTCATCATCTTCTCCTCGTCCCTGATTCCGGGCAACGAAGAGGCCGTTTACGGTGTCATGAACATGCTCTCCCAGATTGGTGCTGAAGTTATCACCAACAAGGAAGCCAAGGTTCACGCCTCCGGCCACGGCTACGGCGGCGAGCTGCTCTTCCTGTACAACGCTGCGCGTCCGAAGAACGTTATGCCGGTCCACGGCGAGTGGCGTCACCTGCGTGCAAACAAGGAACTGGCAGTCTCCACTGGCGTTGACCGCGACCGCGTGGTTCTGGCACAGAACGGCGTTGTCGTTGATCTGCGCAACGGCCGTGCAGAGGTTGTTGGCCAGATTACCGTGGGTAACCTCTACGTCGATGGCGTCTCCATGGGTGACGTCGACGCAGATACCCTGGCAGACCGCACCAACCTCGGCTCTGGCGGCGTCGTTTCCATCACCTGTGTGATTGATAACCGCACGTCCCGGCTGCTTGAGCATCCGGCTGTATCCACCACTGGTTTCTCTGACGATGACCGCGGCATCGTGCCGGAGGTTGCCAAGTTGGTTGAGTCCACGATGAACGATCTCGCCGCTGAGGGCGAGAACGATACCTACCGCATGGTGCAGAAGCTGCGCCGCAAGGTATCCAAGCTCATGGATTCCAAGTACAAGCGCGAGCCGGTCATTCTGCCGACCATCGTGCCGACGAACTCGGATGTCCTGATGCCTGACGACGATGAAGTTCACGCCTCCCGTGAATCGCTCTAACGTCTAGGTAGACAGTGCCCCAGCGTTCCTGCTTCTGGTAGGTATGCTGGGGCGCATGTCGTTTTCCTCAGCAGAACGCGCCAAGATGGTGGCGTTATTCCGTGAACTTGGTCCCGATGCTCCAACGTTGTGCGAAGGGTGGACGGCCCGCGACCTCGTGTCGCACCTCTGGATCCGCGAAAACCGGCCCGACGTCGTCATCAGTTCTTTTGTTCCAGCGCTGACTTCCCATGCGGACAGCATCATGGAGGAAGTCCGTGCGCGAGATTTTGAGGAACTGGTGGATGACTGGGGTAGGGGATTGGGAAAGCTCAACCCTCTGCGCTACGTGGATTCAGTGCTCAACACCGCAGAGCATTTTGTGCACCACGAAGACCTACGCCGGGCCAATGCGCACAGCGAACCGCGTGATTTCTCGCTAGCGGTGCAGAAGGAGTTGCTCGCACCGCTAAAGTTTCTCGGGTTAAGGCTGTTGGCGCACTCTCGCCTCCCGGTAGTGCTGGAGCCGGCTGGGTTTGCGCCACTCGTCGCGGCGGATAAACATCGTGTGGCAGCGAAGGGGGACAACGTGGTGCGGGTCCGTGGGGCAGTTTCCGAGTTGCTCCTATGGGCGTTCGGCCGCGAGGCGGCTCGCGTTGAGATTGACGGGGATTCATCCGCCGTCGTTAGGTCAAGTCTGTAGGCTGAACTGTCTAAAATCTTCAGTGCACGCGTGTGGCGCATGTTGTTAATGGTGTGTTTGCTACTAAAGTGGCAGGCATGTCTGTCAAGAACGCTCCGTCTCGCGCCTCCGGCCGAGGTCGCACCGCCAATCGGTCGCGGCCGTCCGGCCGCACAAGCTATTCGCTGACCTCCGCAACCCGCGCTGCCGAGACCTCCGAAGAGAGGACCGGCAGCGCCTTTCGCGCCGTTGGCCGAGGACTGGGAACCGTTTTTGGCGCTACCGCCCGAGGCGTGGGAAGCATGGCGCGAGGGGTCGGGCACGGCCTTGCCGGTCTCAAGCCGGTAGATGCGGGGAGTCGAGATGACGACCTCTATGACTCCGCCTACGATGCTGCTCATGACGAGGGTGCCTACGATGATTACGACGAGTTGAGGGAGCCAGGGGAAATTTCTGGACGCGCGAAGAACAAGAAAAAGAGCAACAAGGCCGATAGCGCTGTTCCGGCAAAGAGCAAGGTAACGCGAGCACGCGACGTCGACAGTGAGATGCCGACGACGGTCATGGGGCGTCCAGCTCACACTGAGAAGAGCATCCGCGTCTCCAATCCAGATGCGGTGGCTCTTGTGCTTATCGGCGTGGCCATCATCCTTGCTTGCGCGACGTGGTTCCAGGTGGCCGGCATTATCGGTGAGTACCTCACCAACGCTGTGCGCTATGTGATTGGCGCGGGCGCCTATGTTCTTCCCGTTGCGCTGGTCGCCGTCGCCATTGCGCTCATGATGGATCTGTCCGGTCCGGCGGGCCATTTCAAGCCACGAGTGGTGGGCGGCACGGCCCTCATCGTCGTGTGCATGCTGAGCCTCATTCACATCTTTGCCGGTCTTCCGAAGCTGACCTGGAATAACAACGCCGCCGGGGAGGCAGGCGGTGCCATCGGCTTTGGAGTCGGCGAGCTGCTGGTGGCGGCCTTTTCTAGTTATGTCGCGGTGCCTTTGCTTTTCTTGCTCATTGTGTATGGGGCACTCAATATCACGGGCATCACCCTGCGTGAAGCATATGATTTTGTGGCCGCGCAATGTGCGGCGCTCGTCGGCGGCCTGCGTGACAGGAAGAATCGTTCAGATCAGGAGCTGCTTGACGACGCCCCCGCGGACGACTACGACTACGTCAGCGATGACATCGACGCCATCGCCGAGGGGCGTGAGCGTCCTGTGCGCCCGGCATACACTTCGCGACCGCGCCCGAAGCAGACACCGAAGCCGATGCCAAAGCAGATTCTGGATGACAATGCCACCGTCTCTTTCGACTCGGCAGCTCAGCCAGTAAGCCAGGAGCCCGTACAGCACGGCCGCCCGAGCTTTGATAGCCGCGCGGATGATACCGACGAGTTCCCCGTCGTACCGGATCCTGAGCCAGCCCCGCAGCCAACTCCGCAACCGGAGCAGAAAGTCGAACCAAAGCCAGAGCCCAAGCCAACACCGATGAAGCGTCCCCGCGTGGACGTCGGCGGTGCCGCCGGTGCAGCACTGGGAGCGGCGGCTGCCGAGGCGTCGGCAAGCGCAGCGTCGGCTGGCTCAGCGGGAGAGGACGTGGTCTCCGCCGCTCATTCCGAGGCAGTGCGCATGTTCCAGGAACGATCCGGACGTGATGCGCGAACGGGTGCCAAGATTGAGGATGAAGCCCAGAGCGTAGCCGAAGAAGCACCCGCAGCCCCGAGTGGTGCGGAAGACACTGCCCTGGGCGGCGGCTACGATGTGCCGACGACGGACCTGCTCACCGCCGGCAAACCTGCGAAGGCACGCACGGAGGCTAACGATCGCATCATCGAGGCCATCACCGAGGTCTTCGAGGAGTTCAAAGTCGATGCCCAGGTCACCGGTTTTAGCCGTGGTCCGACAGTCACGCGCTATGAGATCGAGCTGGGCCCTGGCGTCAAGGTCTCGAAGATTACGAACCTGCAGTCCAACCTGGCCTACGCCGTCGCGACGGATAACTTGCGCCTGCTCACCCCGATTCCAGGCAAGTCCGCAGTCGGCATTGAGGTGCCCAATGCGGACCGAGAGATGGTGCGTCTGCGCGACGTCCTGGATTCCCCGGCACTGCGTGCCGACCATGACCCCATGCTGATTGGCTTGGGCAAGGATATCGAAGGCGAGTACACCTCCTTCTCCGTGAAGAAGATGCCGCACCTGCTCGTGGCCGGCGCAACCGGTTCGGGTAAATCGGCGTTCGTGAACTCCATGCTGGTCTCGCTGTTGACCCGCGCGACTCCGGAAGACGTCCGCCTCATCCTCGTCGACCCGAAGATGGTGGAGCTCACCCCGTACGAAGGTATCCCGCACCTCATCACCCCCATCATCACGCAGCCGAAGAAGGCTGCGGCGGCCCTGCAGTGGCTGGTGGAGGAGATGGAGCAGCGCTACATGGACATGCAGGCTGCCCGCGTGCGCAAGATCGAGGACTTCAACCGGAAGGTCCGCAGTGGCGAATACCAGGCTCCTGCCGGCTCCCAACGAGAGATGCGCCCGTACCCGTACATCGTGTGCGTCGTGGATGAGCTCGCGGACCTCATGATGACGGCGCCGAAGGAAATTGAGGATTCCATCGTTCGCATTACTCAAAAGGCACGTGCGGCCGGTATCCACTTGGTGCTGGCAACGCAGCGCCCGTCCGTGGACGTTGTGACCGGTCTTATTAAGACCAACGTTCCTTCTCGTCTGGCTTTTGCGACGTCCTCGCTTACGGACTCTCGAGTCATCCTGGATCAGGGTGGAGCCGAGAAGCTCATCGGTATGGGCGATGGCCTCTTCATCCCGCAGGGCGGCCGCCCGGTGCGTATGCAGGGTGCGTTCGTCTCCGACGAGGAGGTGCAGGCGGTTGTCGACGCCGCGAAGGCACAGGGCTCGCCGAACTACACGGAAGGCGTGACGGACGATAAGGCCTCGGAGGCGAAGAAGGAGATCGACGAGGAGATCGGCAAGGATATGGACGATCTCTTGGAGGCCGTCGACCTTGTGGTCACCTCCCAGTTGGGCTCGACGTCGATGCTCCAGCGCAAGCTGCGCATCGGCTTTGCCAAGGCCGGTCGACTCATGGACCTCATGGAGTCGCGCGGTGTTGTCGGGCCTTCCGAAGGCTCCAAGGCACGTGAGGTTCTGGTCAAGCCGGAGGAGCTCGACACTATCATCTGGATGATCAAGGGCGCTGACCCAGCAGAGGCCCCGAAGGAGGTCCAAGACGCCGAAGGTGCCGGCGGGGTAGACGACGCTGAAGCCGATACCCGCACCGTTGAAATCTCCGCTAACCCCTCCACAGGTGCGTTCTAAGTTCCGTGTAGGATAGGACGAGTCTTGGAGGGGAGTACCCCAATCCACGGCGTCGATCGTCAACACGGCAACTGCGGTACAGTTCCCGGTCGCGTCGGCTAGCGAGGCTGTGACATCGGCTTGCTAGCGGGGGAGACCTCCGGTCTTTATTGTCGTGTCGACCGGAGGGATAACTCATTATGCATGTGCCACTATGGGTCTGGGCCATCACCATCGCGGTGATCCTAGGCTTCTTCATCTTCGACTTCTACAGTCATGTTCGTTCACCACATGAGCCGACCATTAAGGAATCCGGCGGCTGGACCCTGTTTTACATGGCGATGGCCGTTGTCTTTGGCGGAGTTGTGTGGGTGCTGTGGGACAGCGAACACGCGGCACAGTTCTACACCGGTTGGGTGACGGAACAGGCTTTGAGCGTGGATAACCTATTCGTGTTCTCGCTCATCATGGGCTCCTTCAAGATTCCCCGCAGGTATCAGCAGAAGGTATTGCTCATCGGTATCGTCCTAGCGCTGGTTTTCCGCCTTGTCTTCATCTTGATGGGCGCGGCCATTATTGCGGCATGGTCGGATGTCTTCTACCTGTTTGCCATCTTCCTTATTTACACCGCAGTCAAGCTGCTCATCGATGAGATCAACGGGACGCCCGAGACCGACCCCAACGACATGCTGGTAGTCAAGTGGCTGCGCAAAGTGATCCATGTGACCCCGCGCTACCACGGTGACAAGCTCACCCACCGTGAGGAATCCGGTGAGAAGAAGGGCAAATTCGCCCTGACGCCGCTTTTCGTTGCTTTGGCGGCTATCGGGCTGATCGACGTCATGTTTGCCTTCGACTCCATCCCAGCTATCTACGGCATTACCTCGGAGCCTTTCCTCGTCTTCACCACCAATGCCTTCGCTCTCATGGGGCTGCGCCAAATGTTCTTCCTCATTGATGGCCTGTTGGACCGCCTGGTCTACCTGCCTTATGGCCTGGGTATCATCTTGCTGTTCATCGGTGTCAAGTTGCTCTTCCACGCTTTGCATGAGAACAACGTGCCCTTCATCAACGGCGGCGAGAATGTCAGTGCGGTACCGGAAATTACGACCATGGTGTCGCTGCTGGTCATCGTTGGCGTCCTCTTCGTGACGGTGTTGTTGTCGGTGTGGAAGGACAAACGCGACCAAGCCCAGGGTGGTGTGGTGATTTCCCACAACCACTACGACTGGGACGATTATGGCAACAAGATCGTTCGCAACAAGGAGGGCGAGCTCGTCGGCAAGGCGGACGAACTTCCCAAGTCCGAGCTGCCTTAAACTCGGGCCGCGGGGATTTAGAAGGAATTAATAACGGGATTCCACTCGCGGAAAGCGCGCCCAGTAACAGCGCCTTCGGTGTAGAAGGGATCCTGGTCCATGAGGGCGATGACATCGGCCACCTTTACGGACTCATCCTCAAATTGCAGGACGATGAGCGCCCCGCCCTTGGAATCGGTGTAGGGGCCAGAGCCACAGATCTGGCCCTTGTCGTGGAGTGCGCCGATGAATTCGCGGTGCTTCGGGCGAACCTCAGCAATAACCGGGTTAGATGGATTGTATTCATAGGAAACTGCGAAATACTTCATACCGACCATGGTAGTGCTCGCTCGAGTGGCAGGGAGGCCACGGTAGGATGAAGAGCGTGAATGATTCTCAGGCTGCGCGCAACCAATCTCGAACCACGGATGTAAACCCCGAGGTCTCCAATTGGAACCTGCCCAACATCCTGACTAGTTTGCGCATCCTCTTTATCCCCCTGTTTGCCTGGCTGGTGCTCGCCGGCCATGAATGGTGGGCTTTCCTCTGCTTCGCGCTCTTGATGCTCACGGATAAGTTGGATGGCGATATTGCACGCGCGCGGGGACTCATCACTAACTTTGGCAAGATTGCGGACCCGATCGCGGATAAAGCCCTGATGACCGCGGCCCTCGTGTGCCTCAATATCACCGGGGCTTTGCCGGTGTGGATCACCGTGCTGATTCTGTTTCGCGAATTCGGCATTACGATTTGGCGCTTCTTCTTGCTGCGTCAAGGGAAGGTGGTGCCGGCTTCCCAAGGCGGAAAGCTCAAGACAGCGTTGCAGACTGTGGCGGTGGCGTTGTATCTTTGTCCGCTGCCAGGGTGGATGGACCTTCCGAGCCTCCTCGTTATGTTGGCCGCCGCCTTCGTTACCGTCCTGACCGGCATCCAGTACCTCATTGATGGCCATAGGGAGAACCAATGAGCATCGAGGCGCAACTAGTATCCACGCTCAGCGAACGCGGTGAAACTGTGGCGTTCTGTGAGTCCCTTACTGCTGGTCTAGCCGCTGCGACTGTGGCGTGCATCCCGGGAGCCTCGGCGGTGCTGCGGGGTGGGCTGGTGACGTATGCGACAGAGGTCAAGGCTCATTTTCTCAACACCACCGTGGAAGAACTTGAGGAGCAAGGCGTGGTGTCTGCTGCGACTGCTGCGCAGATGGCTGAGGCGGCGGTCGTTGAAACGCGTGCAGATTGGGGGGTAGGGCTGACTGGTGTAGCCGGGCCGGACCTCCAGGAAGGCAAACCCGCGGGCACGGTGTACGTGGGGTTATGCGGGAGGGGTGGCGGGGGCGTCGCCAAGCGCGGCGTCCTTTATGAGCTTCCTGCTGAGGGGCGCAACGCGATTCGTTTCGCTGCCATTGAGGCGGCATTGAGTCTTCTCCTATCAACTCTTGAAGAAAATTAGTTGATTGTGGGAACAAGTACGACTGCTGAGCCGTTGTACGGGGTGATGAACACTTCAGTTGCACTACTCGATAAACCCACCCAGTCCCCGGCGCGGTCGACGCGGACTCCTGAACCGCTGCTGCGTGAGGCCCTCGGATTAACGCTTCGCGCCTTCCGCGCGGATAAAGGCGTGACCCTCCGCGAACTCGCCGGTGTGGCGCGTGTTTCCCCGGGATATCTTTCGGAGCTGGAGCGTGGCCGCAAGGAGGTTTCCTCCGAGCTGCTGGCCTCTGTCTGCCATGCACTCGATGTCAGCGTCTCCGATGTCCTCATTGAGGCGGCCGGCTACATGGCGTTGCCGTCGATGGATGAGGAGCTCGCATCCACCGCACCCGCTGCATCGGAACTATAGAACCGCAACGGAATACTGTCTGCTTCGCTACTATTAGGCAGGCAGGAAATATTCTTGTTACACACCTTATTGACACAACGAACTGCTGAGAAAGGCACCTCCTGTTATGGCGAACCCATTCGTAAAAGCCTGGAAGTACTTGATGGCTCTCTTTGATTCCAAGATCGAGGAGAACGCCGACCCGAAGGTTCAGATTGAGCAGGCAATCGAGGAGGCGCAGCGCCAGCACCAGGAGCTGTCACAGCAGGCCGCTGCGGTCATTGGTAATCAGCGCCAGCTGGAGATGCAGCTGAACCGTCGTTTGAGTGAGATTGAAAAGCTGCAGCAGAATACCCGTAACGCCCTGAGCCTTGCGGACAAGGCCCGTGCCGAAGGCGATGCACAGAAGGCGACCGAGTACGAAAACGCGGCTGAAGCCTTCGCTGCCCAGCTGGTTACCGCTGAGCAGTCTGTTGAGGACACTAAGAAGCTCCACGATCAGGCTCTACAGCAGGCGGAGCAGGCCAAGAAGGCCGTTGAACGCAACGGCATGGCGCTTCGTGAGAAGGTCAACGAGCGCTCCAAGCTGCTGTCGCAGCTCGAGCAGGCCAAGATGCAGGAGAAGGTCTCCGAGTCCCTCAACTCGATGAACGAGCTCTCCGCAAACGGTAACTCGCCTTCTCTGGATGCTGTGCGTGACAAGATTGAGCGCCGCTACTCCAAGGCCCTGGGCCAGGCAGAGCTCGCCGAGAACTCAGTGTCTAACCGCATGCAGGAGATCGAGCAGGCTGGCGTGCAACTGGCTGGCCACTCCCGTCTCGAGCAGATCCGCGCGGAGATGAATAACCCGAAGGCAGTGGAGGGAAACTCCCAGCAGGCAATCGGTTCGGCAGAGGCTAAGGGTCAGCCGAACGTGCAGGAGGATGCCGTCCAGGCTCGCCTACGCGAGTTGCGCGGAGAATAAGGTTTAGTCGCCGACGCCGCGGGCTTGAAGCGCCTCACCCATCGCGCGTGCTCGGCGGATTGAGCGAATGATAACCGGGGTGCCAAAAGCGGTCAGTGATGCCGTGGCACCCCGGGCTTTTCGTGCATCAAGCACCTCGACCACGGTCCCCAGCATGAGGGGGAGCAAACGAATTGTCAGGGACATCGCCAGCGTGATGTTCTCAACCGGAACCCCGAGGCGCCCCAGTGGCGCGAGGGCCCGATCGAGGGAGTCCATCATCTCCGACACCTTCGTTGTCAGCGTCAGCAGCACCGCCGCGCTGATGGCTGCGTAGATGGTGAGAAACATGATCGCGGCCGACAGCAAATCCTTCTGCCACCACTGAAAAGCTGCGAGCGCAACGAGGAGGTAGAGCGGAGGAACAAGCTGTCCGAGTGCGACGCGAAACGGGATGCGGGCGACGGGAAAGAGCACTAGTGGGAGGAAGAGGCTGGCCGACGCCCAAGGAAGCGTGTGCACGGCGAGCGAGGTCACGAGGATGAAGCCGATGAGCACGAGGAATTTCACCGCGGCCGGTATGCGATGAATGATGGTATCGGCGTCGACGTAGTAGCCGAGGGGGATGTTTTTAGGCATGACTCTAGAGCGGGCGGGATTTCATGAGTTCGGTGTAGAAGGAAATGACCTTGTCGGGAGATCCGTCGGCTACGACGTGGTGGTTATCGATGCACAGAACGCGATCGAAATCAGAGACAAAGTCAAGGTCATGGGTAACCACGATGAGTTGCTGTTCGAGCTGCGCAAATTCGCGGCGAATGCGATCGCGGTTGCGCAGATCTAGCAAGGTCGTGGGTTCGTCAGCGATGATGACGGTGGGTTCCATGACAAGCACTGCCGCCAACGCGAGGAGCTGCTTCTGCCCGCCGGAGAGAGTGTGCGGGGACTGCTCAGCTAGCGGCGTCAGGCCGAAGCGCTCGAGAACGGCGTCGACGCGCGCGGTGCGCTCCTCACGAGACAGCTTGAGCCGGCGAAGGGAGAATTCCACGTCATCGCGCACGTGCGGCATGACGATCTGGTTCTCCGCATCAGAAAACACGAAGCCCACCTGGCGGCGAATCTCCTTGCCGTGCTTGGCGACGTCCACGTTATCCACCAAGACCTCACCACGTGAAGGTTCACCAAGACCGTTGATGAGCCGGACGAGAGTGGATTTCCCGCCACCATTGGCACCGATGATGCCGATGCGCTGTTCGTTTAATGAGAGAGAAATATCCTTGAGCACCGGTGTTTCGTCGAAGGTGACGGAAACGTTGCGGAAGTCAATCTGCGGCACTGGTGCTACTTTGCCTTGGTGCGGCGACCCATCAGGTCGGGGAATGCTGCGTGGACACCGACGGCGATGACAACCATCACGGCGACCTTAATGAGATCGGGGATGACGAACGGGCCCTGAGCCACGGCGGCCGCCCCGAAGGACATGTCAGAGCGGACCATCAGGCCAACAATGCCGCACAAGTACTGCACGGCCAGGCCGACGACGCCGGCGATGGCGAGGACTACCGTCATGCCTCCTTTGCTTCTCGGCGCGCGGTAGGCGATGAGGCCGGCGATGGCGGGTGAGACGACGTAGCCGACAAGGTAGCCCACGGTGGGGCCGGCAATGGCGCTCAGGGCACTGCGGCCGCCGGCAAGGATGGGAAGGCCGACGAGGCCGAGAGCTATGAAGAGTAGACCGACGAAAAAGCCACGGCGGCCACCAAGGACGAGGCCAGCCAGGATGATGACGGCGTTTTGAAGAACGATGGGCACGCCCACGGTAGGCGTAGGGATAGAGACGAACGCAAAGACTATGATGAGCGCGGTGAAGACCGCGACGTACGCGATATCAGTCGCGACGGAATTCTTTTTCATGGGCCAAAGTTTATCTAGTAGCTTAATGATGCAGCAAATAGGCACTTTTGAACAGTGTTCAAGCACGGCTTTTAGGCCTTGAAACTACCCCGAACGGGGTAATCTAGAGGCATGGCAAATAGAAAGAAGATGGAGCATGTCTTAGGGCTTGCTCGTGTCAGTGTGGTAGCGCTTCTTTCCGGTATCGCGCTGGGGAGCGTGGCTGGATGTTCGTTGATAGGTTCCGCGAATGTCATCGAAAATATCGAAGAAGCGGCCGGGGTGGAGGAAGGGGAGTCTGGCAGCGTCGACATGCGCGTCGGCGACATCTTCGATTCCGAATATCACCGCGTGATCTTTATCTGTCCTGGGGCTGTCGAGGAGGATGTCATAAACGCTAGTGGGGGAACCTGGCAGGGCGGTACCGACGAGGATGATGAATGGGTGCCGCCAAGCTCGGGGAGTGTTGAGATTTATCGGGATGCGCAGGGGCGTGGAGCGTCGAAGTATGTGAGCAGCAGGGCCTCTCTTGATGAGCTGGATGTCTGTAGCGCGCTGGGCGGGGTAGTTGCCGTACTGCCTGCCGATGAGCAGGTGTCTTTCGTCCGTACAGAGCAGGGCGGTCCGTGGAAACTTCACTAGGCGGCGAGGCGTTGGATTAGGTCTCAGACACGCGCGTTGCTCGAATGGGCAATCGAACACTTGTGTGTGTATTGTGGGTTGTGGTCTGGTGGAAACGTTAGGGTACTTTCGTGGCATGTGATGGAACCGGGACGATGCCGGAAACACAATGCGACGGGCCTGGGAACCGAAGTTGCTTCATGGCAGTCTAACTAGGTGCCCCCATTTAATGACATACAGCACTGCACACTAACTGACGCACGATAGTGAGGAAATAAATGGCTACGAAGAAGAAGTCCTCGGCGGCTAGCAAGGGCGATGATCGTCAGAAAGCCCTCGATGCCGCAATGGCGATGATTGAGAAGGATTTTGGCAAAGGAGCCGTCATGCGTCTTGGTGACGATGACCGCCCGCCAATCCAGGCCATTTCCTCCGGGAATACGGCCATCGACATTGCGCTGGGCGTCGGTGGCTTCCCGCGCGGTCGCATCGTAGAGATTTATGGACCTGAATCCTCGGGTAAAACCACCGTTGCTCTGCACGCCATCGCATCGGCGCAGAAGAACGGCGGCATCGCGGCGTTTATCGATGCGGAGCACGCGCTCGATCCTGAGTACGCGCGTCTGCTTGGCGTGGACACGGATAACCTCTTGGTTTCCCAGCCGGATACCGGTGAGCAGGCTCTGGAAATCGCAGATATGCTCGTGCGCTCTGGCGCCATCGACATCATCGTGATTGACTCCGTAGCCGCCTTGACGCCCAAGGCGGAAATTGAGGGTGAGATGGGAGATAGCCACGTTGGCCTCCAAGCCCGTCTCATGTCCCAAGCGCTGCGCAAGATGACGGGTGCTCTGTACAACTCCGGGACTACCGCCATCTTCATCAACCAGCTGCGTGAAAAGATCGGCGTGATGTTTGGCTCACCGGAAACGACCACGGGTGGTAAGGCGCTGAAGTTCTATGCCTCTGTGCGCTGCGATATCCGCCGAATCCAAACCTTGAAGGACGGCCAGGATGCCATCGGTAACCGCACCAAGCTCAAGGTGGTGAAGAACAAGGTGTCCCCGCCGTTCAAGATCGCTGAGTTCGACATCATGTACGGAGAAGGCATTTCGCGCGAGTCTTCCATCATTGACTTGGGTGTCGAACACGGGTTCATTAAGAAATCTGGCTCGTGGTTTACCTACGAAGGCGATCAGCTGGGGCAGGGCAAGGAAAAGGCCCGCAACTTCCTCAAGGACAACCCCGATCTAGCGGATGAGATTGAGAAGAAGATCTTCGTCAAGCTCGGCGTGGGTGCTGCCGCAGCCGAAGCTGGTGAGGACGTCGCCATGGATGTGCCGGGTGCAGACGATCCGCTGACGGATGAGGCTGTGGATCTGGTACCGAACGTTGATTTCGACGACGACTAAACAGGCGCAATGGCACAACCTTCACCAGAGAAGCTAGAGAAGCTACGTCAAGCTCTCGAAGCCTACGAGGCGGGCGACGCCGGTGGGCAGCTTGTTGATGCGAATGCTGAAGCAGCGAAGGCGCCCGTGCGCTCCCGAGCATTAGGCTTGCTAGATCAACGTGCACGTTCCCGCAAGGAACTGCGTGACCGGCTTGTCGCGGCGGACTTTGAGCCCGATGTGGTCGAGGACGTGGTCGATGACCTTGCAGGGGTGGGGCTCGTTGATGATGAAACCTTCGCCAAGGAGTGGGTGCGCCAGCGTCACGCGCGGCGCGGTAAGTCGGCCCGTGCCCTCAATGTGGAACTCAAGGAGAAGGGCGTTGAGGCCGCCGATCGCGCAGCGGCCCTAGAGCAGATTACCGAGGAATCTGAGGAGGCCGTAGCGCGCCGCGTAGCGGAGAAGAAGGCGCGAACCTTGAAGAGTGTTCCCGCCGACCGCCATGAGAGGGACAAGTTCCTGCGTCGCATTGTAGGAACACTCGCGCGGCGCGGCTATCGCCAGGAGCTGGTGATGCGTATTTCCATCGAAGTGCTGGATGCGCGCATCGCCGAGCTCTCCTAGCTGTTTCTATTCGTCCGGGTTGCGGATTTCTGTATAGCTTTCTGAGTGCCAATCAACGTTGACCTGGTCTTTGGTGTCCAAGCCTTGGTCTGGTTGCTCCGGAACTTTAGCGATGATGTTCCGGCGCGCACGGCCCGCTCGAAGCTGACGTTCGATGCGTTCGGCCAGGAGGCCCAGCCCCCAGTTGATGAGGATCATGATGATCGCAACGACGATGAGCGAGGCCAGGTAATTCTTGTTGTAGGACGCCGATTGGATACCGGAGCGCACCACCTCGACATAGCCAATCTGGTAGCCCAACGCAGAGTCCTTGAGCGCAATAACCATCTGGGCGATGAGGGCCGGAAGCATTGCGGCTACTGCTTGCGGGAGCAGAATGGTACGCATCGTTTGCCCATGCGAAAGGCCCAGCGCTCGAGCGGCTTCAGTTTGCCCCTTGGGCAGCGACTTGATTCCGGAGCGCAGAATCTCTGCGACGACAGAGCCGTTGTAGAGGGTCAACGCGAAGACCACGGCGCTAAACGCCAGCTGTTTCGACGGAACTACGTTATAGATGGCGAAAAGCTGGTAGGCAAAAATCATGAGCAGCAGGACGGGGATGGCGCGGAAGAATTCCACGACCACACCACACACGCCGCGTACGATGACGTTCTCGCTCAATCGGCCTAGGCCGAAGATGACGCCGAACACGATGGCCAAGATGATGGATGCTACAGCGGAAAGGATCGTTCCGCGCAGGCCAGGGAGCAGGTACGTGGTCCACGTTTGGCTGTTAAGAAAAGGGGTCCATAACGCGGAGTCGAGTTGCCCGCGCTCACCCAATGTAGACAGCACCCAATACAGTGCAGCTAGCGAGAGAACGACGGTGATGACGGTATAGATGAGATTGCGCCGCTTGCCCTTGGGGCCGGGGGCGTCGTAAAGCACGGTTGCGCGTACAGCCATTATTTCTTCACCGCCACAGTTTCGGAGAGTTTGCCTAGGCCTAAGCCCATGGGCAAGGTCAGGATGATGAAGCCCAGCGCGAAGATAAAGAAGATGACAAAGAGCTGGCTCGCATGCATCTCAATGGTGGATTTCATCAGTAGGGAAGCTTCTGCCACTCCGATTGCGGAGGCGATCGTGGTGTTCTTGGTCAACGCGATGAGCGTATTTCCCAGGGGGACGATTGCCGCACGTACCGCCTGAGGGAAGACGATCGTGCTAAAGGTCTGTGAGAAGCTCAAACCCAGCGATCGTGCGGCCTCGGCTTGACCGAAGTCCACGGTGTTGATTCCCGAGCGCAAGGATTCCGCAACGAATGCCGAGGTGTACAAGATGAATCCGACGATGGCGAGGCGGAAGTTGTTATCCACTAGGAAGGTCGAAGAGTCCCGGCTAGCAAGCGTGAGCCCTAGGTTCTGGTACAGGCCAAAAGAACAGAACAGGATAATGAGAGTCAAGGGGGTATTGCGCACCGTCGTGATGTACGTCGTGGCAATCCACCGCAGGATTCTTACGGGGGAGACACGCATGGCAGTGAGGATGGTGCCGAGGATCATTGCGCCGATGGCAGACCAGAACGTCAGCTGGATGGTGAGCCAAAAGGCTGGCCATAGTTCGGGGCCTAGTGCGGCCCACATGGATTCCATAGAAATCTCCTACTAACGGGCCTGCGCCGAGGCTGAATGTCCTCGGCGCAGGCTAGGTGGGGGCTAATCGAGCGTTTAGGAGTTGAGGAAGGAGAGGTCACCGACGGTGGCCTCGTCGATGCCCTCGCCCTTGTCCAAGTTCTTGGCTACGAGGTTGTCGAACTCGCCGGAGGAATGAAGCTCTTCCAGGGCCTTGTTGACAGCGTCTGTCGCCTCTTGATCATCCTTCTTCAGACCCGCGCCGTAGTACTCATCGGTGAAGGGCTTGCCGTCCTTCTCCAACTCGACGACCTGGAACTTGCCAGGATTCTGAGCGGCGTAGCCGTTAAGAATCGTCGCGTCGGTAGTCATGGCGTCGACGTTGCCCTGGCTCAGTGCCTCCACACAGGAGGAGTAGGTGTCGTACTCCTGCAGCTGCACGCTGGGCAGAGCTTCCTTCACCTTCTGTGCCGGGGTGGAGCCGGTGACAGAGCACAGGATCTTGCCGTCGAGGCCCTCGAGCCCGCTGATCTCCTTGTTATCAGCCTGGGTAAGAAGCGCTTGGTGGGTGATGAGGTACGGACCAGCGAAATTGACCTTTTCCGCGCGGGAAGCGTTGATGGAGTACGTTGCGGTGATGAGGTCAACCTCGCCGTTTTCGATCAGAGTTTCGCGCTGCGCGGACGGAGTCTCGCGCCACTCGATCTCCGGCTCCTCCCACCCCTTATCCTTGGCAATGTGGTTGACCACGTAGGTGGCAATGTCAACGTCGAGGCCGGTCATAGAACCATCGCCCTCGCGCAGGCCCAGACCCGGTTGGTCGAACTTGGTGCCTAGGGTGACAGAGCCAGACTCGATAGCGCCGAGAAGGCCCTCGCCTCCGCTGGCGGAGTCAGAGGAATCACCACACGCAACGAGCAGAGCGCTGGATGCGGCGATGGCGGCGGCGGTGGCAGTAATGCGGTTGAAAGTGCGGGACATGAGATTCTCCTTGATGAGGTGAGTGGAAAATGAATGAAGGTAGAGAAAAGAGGTGAACTGGTAACCGTTTAGTGCTGCAGGATCTTGCCCAAGAAGTCCTTTGCTCGTTCTGATTGTGGGTTGGTGAAGAAGGATTCCGGGTCGGTGTCCTCGACGATGGCCCCGTCGGCCATGAACAGGATGCGGTCGGCCGCGCGCCTGGCGAAGCCCATCTCGTGGGTCACCACGACCATGGTCATGCCTTCTTTGGCCAAATCCGTCATGACGTCAAGCACCTCGTTGACCATCTCAGGGTCGAGAGCTGAGGTAGGTTCATCGAAGAGCATGACTTTCGGGCGCATAGCCAAGGCACGGGCAATGGCGACACGTTGTTGCTGGCCGCCGGAGAGCTGTGCAGGGTATTTTTCTGATTGATTAGCAATTCCAACGCGGTCAAGCAGTTGCATCGCACGCTCTTCGGCCTCGGACTTCTTCATCCTGCGGACTTTGATAGGCCCCAGAGTGACGTTGTCCTTGATGGTCTTGTGTGGAAAGAGATTGAATTGCTGGAACACCATGCCCACGTCCGCACGCAGCTTGGCTAGCTCGCGTCCCTCTTCAGGAAGGGGAGTGCCGTCGATCGCGATGGAACCCTCGTCGATGGTTTCAAGCCGGTTGATGGTGCGGCACAGGGTGGACTTGCCGGAGCCGGACGGACCGAGAACAACGACGACATCGCCGCGGCCAATCTCCAAGTTGATATCGCGGAGCGCGTGATAGTCACCGAAGTACTTATTGACTCCGTCCATCTTGATCATCGGGCCGGAATGGTCGGTCACATCACACCTCCTTAGATAGAGTGAGCTGAATCATATGTAGAACAATAGGCGTGTGGATAGTGGAGGCGGGGAGGTTTGTGTAACAAATCCATAACTCTTATATGCGGTCGGGGCATTATGAGTAGTGGGGTCGTCCAGTTAGAATGTCCCCACGTGAGCTCCCCCGTAACTAATAACCAGCCCCGCACCTATGAGGTGCGGACCTTTGGCTGCCAGATGAACGTTCATGATTCCGAGCGCATTTCCGGCCTGCTCGAGGAGGCCGGCTACTCGGCGGCGCCGGATGGCGCCGAGCCTGACCTCATCGTATTTAACACCTGCGCCGTGCGCGAGAACGCCGACAAGCGCCTGTACGGCACCCTGGGTGCGCTGAAGAAGACGAAGGAAAACCATCCCGGCATGCAGATCGCGGTTGGCGGCTGCTTGGCGCAGAAGGATAAGGACACCGTCTTGGACCACGCGCCGTGGGTGGATGCGGTTTTCGGAACCCATAACATGGCGGCGCTGCCGGCACTGCTTGAGCGTGCACGTCACAACAATGAAGCGCAGGTGGAAATCGTCGATGCCCTCGAGGCTTTCCCCTCCGTACTGCCGGCAAAACGCGAATCCGCCTATGCTGGGTGGGTCTCGGTCTCTGTGGGCTGTAATAACACCTGTACTTTCTGCATCGTCCCTTCGCTGCGTGGCAAAGAGGAAGACCGCCGCCCCGGCGATATCCTCGCAGAAGTTCAGGCCCTGGTAGATCAAGGCGTGTCCGAAGTGACCCTATTGGGGCAGAACGTCAACGCCTATGGCGTCAACTTCGCGGACCCAGACCTGCCGCGTGATCGCTTCGCCTTTTCCAAGTTGCTGCGCGAGGTAGGCAAGATTGAGGGTCTCGAGCGCTTGCGTTTTACCTCGCCGCACCCGGCCGAGTTCACCTCCGACGTTATTGATGCCATGGCGGAGACATCGGCTGTGTGCCCGCAGCTGCATATGCCGCTGCAGTCTGGATCTGACAAGGTCCTCAAGGACATGCGCCGTTCCTATCGCACGAAAAAGTTCTTGGGGATTCTCGACGAGGTCCGTGAGAAGATGCCACACGCGGCAATTACCACCGACATCATCGTGGGCTTCCCAGGCGAGACCGAGGAGGATTTCGAAGCCACGATGGACGTGGTTCGCCGCGCACGTTTCGCCTCCGCTTTCACTTTCCAGTACTCGCCGCGCCCCGGCACCCCGGCCGCAGAAATGGATAACCAAATCCCCAAGAAAGTTGTGCAGGAGCGCTTCGAGCGCCTCGTCGCCTTGCAGGATTCCATTCAGGCAGAAGAAAACGCCAAGCTTGTCGGCACTGATGTAGAGCTGTTGGTGCAGGCGGAAGGCGGCCGCAAGGCCGCCGAGACCCACCGCCTCACCGGACGCGCGCGTGATGGTCGCCTTGTTCACTTTGCACCAGTCGATGCCGCGGGCAAGGACATCTCTGCGGAGATTCGCCCCGGTGATGTTGTGCACGCTACCGTGACGGATGCAGGCTCCTTTTTCCTGGTGGCTGATTCCGGCGTGAGCGAGCACCGTCGCACGAAGGCCGGCGATATGTCGGCGGCGGGGCAGACGCCCACGACGGCACCGATTGGGGTGGGTCTGGGTCTGCCGGGCGTCGGCAAGCCCAGTGCTCCTGCCGATTCCTGCGGCTGCTAAAAGGGGGTAGGCTCCGTTTTATGAGTGATGACTTAAAGTCCGTTCACGATGCCGTTGCTGCTGAGAAGCGCGCAGCGCAGACTCTCGAATTGGGAAAGCATAAATATGCGCTCATCGTGGCCGTCGTGGCGTGGGTTGCTTACTTGGTTTTGCCCTATGCCGGTGATGCCCGCGGCTGGGAAGCTCTCTTCGTCGGTGGAACGGCCGAGGGCGTGCGTATCTCCCTCATGGAAACCGTCAGCGCATGGCTAGCGCTGGGTGGAGTGGGGATCTTAACCACCGCCACGATTATCACTCGCCGGACCAAGCTGGCTCTCGTAGCGTGGATGATGACGACGATCTCTTTCTTCGCTAACCTGTGGGGATTTTGGTACAGGGACAGCGCCTCGGATGGCGCTGCCATAGGTATGTACGTGGGCGTCTTCTCAACGTTGGTCGCCTTTCTTGTGTACTGCCAGGTAGCACTGCGCCGCAGTCCTGAGCAGTTGGCCGCCGCAGAACGCGTGCGGGAAGTCGCCGGCCAGCTCGATCACGTGGGAGTCCTGCAGACCGAAGCCGCTACCGAGCTGCCGGCAGAACAGAATCCGCTGCTTATCGACGACCGCCGCTCCCGCGCGGCCTCCCGCCACCGGCGCCAGCAGGACGAGGAATAAGCGCTACGAGATTCGTGTTGTGGAGTGCATGACTACACTCTTCGACTCACTTGAAATGGGACGACTGACCCTGCCAAACCGCGTGACCATGGCAGCGTTGACCCGCTCACGGGCAGGTCGCGATGGCGTCCCCACGCATTTGCACGAGACGTACTACACGCAGCGCGCTTCCATGGGTCTTATCGTGACGGAGGGCGTATTCCCCGCAGTGACCAGCCGCGCTTTCCCTGGCCAGCCCGGTATCGAAACTCCAGAACAGATTTCCGGCTGGCGGCGAGTGGCCGATTCCGTCCACGAAGCTGGCGGACGCATTTTCATGCAGATGATGAACGGCGGGCGCCTTTCTCATGCCAGCCTCCTCGAGGGTGCAGAACCGGTGGCACCCTCTGCGCTGGCATCGGGCACTGCGGTCCGAGATTTCGAATCCCGCAAGGAGTGCCCGGTGCCCCGCGCTCTCGACATCGAGGAGCTACCGCGCATTGTCGATGAGTTCCGCCAAGCTGCCCGCAATGCCATCGATGCGGGGATGGATGGCGTGGAGCTTCATGGTGCGAACGGTTATCTGCTGCACCAGTTCCTTTCTCCGAGCTCGAATCACCGAGAGGATGCCTACGGCGGAACCCCGGAGAAGCGCTACCGCCTGGTAGTAGAGATCCTGCGTGCCGTGGCGAAGGAGATCGGAGCCGACCGCGTAGCGCTGCGCCTGTCCCCGCAGCACAATATTCAGGGCATTGAGGAAACCGACGCTGCGGATGTGCGTGCCACCTATGGTAGGTTGCTGCGCGCTGTCGCAGACCTTGGTTTGGCCTACGTCTCCTTCCTGCATGCAGCGCCTACGGGTGAGCTCATTACTGAGCTGAGCGCCGAAGCGCGTGCTAACGGGCGTACCCGTGTCATCCTGAATTCGGGGTTTGGACAGGTGACCCAGCGCGCGGAAGCCGAGGAACTAGTACACCACGGTGATGCCGTGGCCGTGGGCCGGTTGGCCATCTCCAACCCGGATCTCGTTCGCCGCTGGCAGGAGGAGCTTCCTGTCACTGCGCCGGATGAGGCCACGTTCTATACGGGTGGAGCGCACGGCTACACCGATTACCCGTTCTATACGGTTAGCTCGTAGGCACTGCTCGCCGAGATGACGTGCGCGCCGAGACGCGCGTAGAGCGCATTCATCGCCGGATCCGCCTGGGCAACTGAGCAGTAAGCCCGGCGGACGTCGGGCCAGTGGTGCGCCACTGCGTACTGGGCATGCTGCTTGGCGCGTGTAGCCAAGCCACGCCGGCGCTGTTCGCGGTCTGTCACGGTAAGAGTCCACTCGCATACCTCAGGGTCCGCATCGCCGTGGCGGGAGAGTTCAGTAAGTGCGACGACGCGTCCCTGTTCGACAATGCCGACGAGGAGCGTATGTGCTTTGCGGGAGCGCAGCCGTGCGTGCGCTTCATTCAGGCGCTGTCGTGTCCACACGATGGGCTCGACGCTTAAGTCACCGTAGACCGCGTCGGTGGAGGCTAGGGTGAGCAGGTGCAGGACATCATCAAGCAGCTCCTCCGGGATGTCGTAGTCGGGCCACACCTGTGCACCAACAACTGGGGGAGTGGGGGCAATCTCGACGAACATCTGGCGCTCGGCGTGCTTGCAATGAAACCCGAGCTCAAGGTAAGCCTGCGACATCGGGTCATAGGTATGGTCCGCGTCTGGCGGGTACAGCATGCCAACCTGGGCAGTCGTGCGGCCCAGCTGGCGGGTAAGCCGGAGTGCCTCGCGGGCGAGGGATCGGGTAACGTCGAGAGCCTCTGGCTCTAGTTCCTCCCCAGGCAGGGGCAGGAGATCCGCGGCGAGGACGCATTCGATATCGGCGTTCTCCGTTTCTTCCAAGAGCGGAAGGGAGATGTGGATGAAGCCATCGAAATCGATTTCGGGGCTGGGCTCTGCCGCTGAGATAACGGGTAGACCCAGCTCACCAGCCCGCCCCAAGGCGGAGTCAGTCAGCCCAAAGAGATAGGTGCGAGACTCTGTGGAGCCTTGCAGGCGCTGAAGCACACGGCGCGGGGAACCGCTGGCAGCGGGATCGCCACTGGCCTCTTGGGCGGCGAGGTTGGCGTCGAAAACGAAGCTGCGCAGGCAATCCGCCGGCTCAGCTGAGGCCGAACCCGGTGGCGCGACAATCTGAACGAACACTCAGACCGAGGGTGCTACTTGTCGTTGACAGCAGCCGCTGCGGCATCCGCGAATTCCTGCCACTGCTTGGCCTGGGCACGCAGATCTTCCGCCTTCTTGGTGTTGCCCTTGGCCTCGGCAGCTTCTGCCTGCGCGGTGAAGTCATCAACCTTGGACTGGAACTGGGCCACGCGGGCCTGGGCTTCCGGGTCCGTACGGCGCCATTGTGAATCCTCGGCGTCGCTCACGCGTCTTTCCAGCGCCGAGATCTTGGCCTCGTACTCGCGCACCTGCTTGCGCGGGACGAAACCAATCTCTTCCCACTTTTCCTGCAGCTCCCGCAGTTTGGCTTTTGCCGTGTCGATGGACTTGGAGGGGTCAATCAGGGAGTCATACTCCGCAATGAGCGCATCCTTGGCGGCGGCGTTCTCCGCGAACTGCTTGTCCCGCTCGTCATTGACGGCGTTGCGAGCGTTGAAGAAATGATCCTGGGCGGCGCGGAAACGGGCCCAGAGCTTGTCGTCGATCTCACGAGGGGCGCGGCCAGCGGCCTTCCACTCCGTCATGAGATCACGGTAAGCGCGCGCCGTTTCGCCCCAGTTGGTGGACTCCTTAATTGCTTCTGCGCGCTCTACCAGCTCTTCCTTCTTGGCGCGGGCGGCCGCGCGGTTGCGATCCAGTTCGGCGAAGTGGGAGCCGCGGCGGCGGTTGAAGGAGTCACGGGCGCGAGAGTAGCGCTTCCACAGGGCATCATCCGTCTGGCGGTCGATGCCACGGATCTGCTTCCATTCCTCCAAGATAGCGCGAATACGGTCGCCGGCGGCCTTCCACTCCGTCGAGTTGGCGGCGATGTCCTCGGCCTCGGCGGCGAGCTTTTCCTTTCTGGCAATGGCCTCTTCGCGGCGACGAGCCTTGTCAGCCTGTGCCTGCTCACCGGCTTCTACGGAGTGCTCGATGATCGTGGCTAGGCGCTTGTCCAATGCCGCGATATCACCGATTACTGCCTGTGTAGGTAGGGACTCTCGCAGTTCCGCAGCAGTCGTCTTGATCGACGCGGCATCGCCCGGATGGGCTGTGAGGCGGGATTCTAGTAGTTCGATCTCGGTGGACAGATCGTCATAGCGTGCACCAAAGTGCGCCAAGCCCTCTTCCGGGGTGCCGGCCTGCCACTCGCCGATTTTGCGTTCGCCTTCGGGGGCCTTGACGAATACCGACCCATCAGCATCAACGCGGCCCCACTGGGCGGGATCATTCTTTGCGGGCTGCACGGGACGTGCGGCCGGGGCAGAGGAAGACGGGCCGGGACGAGCGCCCTTGCGAGGCATGGCTCCAGGGGAAGGAATAGCGGACATGCTAAGAAACCACCTTCGGTATTATCGCGCCGCGCGACACGGCTGCCAGAACTTATGTGACACAACACTACCGTTTCCGCCGCGCAGCCGCGTGTTAACCCCGAAAAACTAACCTTATAGGATGGGAGTTGATGCAAAATCTCATGGTTATGCCAGCCTCACCGGCCTTGGCGGAAGAATTGTCACCCAGCGATGACGCGTCGCGCGCGCTCCTTAGCGCCGCCTGCGAGCTCACGCGTGATGCCGCACGCGTCAACGGTAGTGCACCGCTTAAGGTCGATATCGTGGGATCGCGCGATGCGCGCTGGCGTACCGAGCACACAGGAAGTTTGAGAGCGTGGGGCGCACCCCAGGTCGACGTCGGCGGCGGAAACTACCTGCCCGAAATAATGGCCCGCTACGTACTCACTAGCGCGCTCGGGGCAGAAAGCAGTCACCGCGCCTTCACGGTGGAAGACTCCCGCGCCGACCTAGGGGAGGTGCGTTCCGGACGGTTCACAATAGTGTGCGTTGATGGCTCTGCAGGCTTGACGGAGCGCGCGCCGCTCGCCCTCGTCAAGGGTGCACGGGACACTCACCTGTGGTGCGAAAGCGTGCTGGCCGGCGCGGAGGAAGACTGTAACGAAGAGCTGCTCCATTCGACGGGAGTGCTCGAAACGGCACTGTGGGCACAGCTGGCAGGCGTGCATCCACGGCATGCGGAGCTTCGGGCAGCGGATTCAACCCTCGGGGTAGGGCGCTATGTGGCGGGGTGGCAGTGCTAATGCCTAAGACTCTCAGCAGCGGCCCAACCCCGATTGCCGTCGTGGGCCCGACGGCCTCCGGAAAATCAGCACTCGGAGTCGCCTTGGCGCACGAGCTCGACGGGGAAGTAGTCAACGTCGATTCGATGCAGCTTTACCGGGGCATGGACATCGGCACGGCCAAGCTGACGCTGGAGGAGCGCGAAGGTATCCCACACCATCAGCTCGATGTGTGGGACGTGACGGAAACGGCGTCGGTAGCGCGCTATCAGTCCGCTGCCATCGCGGATATCGAGAGTATTCGAGCGCGTGGCAACACCCCGATCTTGGTGGGCGGCTCCATGCTCTATGTCCAATCACTCGTGGATGATTGGCAATTCCCACCCACTGATCCGCAGGTGCGCGCTCGCTGGGAGGCCCGGCGCCAAGAGATTGGTACCGATGCCTTGCACGCAGAGCTTGCCAGCGTGGACCCGGCAGCCGCGGCCATCATCGAAGATAAGGACCCGCGCCGTACCGTGCGCGCACTGGAAGTCATCGAGCTTACAGGCAAGCCTTTCAAAGCCAGCCAGCCACCGAAGAACGCCCCGCCCCGGTGGGGCACGAGAATCCTCGGGTTGCGCACGGAAGCCAGCTGGTTGAACCCGCGCATCGAGCTGCGTAGCCGCCTCATGTTCGACAAGGGGCTGGTGGAGGAAGTAGAGAGCCTCCAAATCCGCGGCTTGAAGGCTGAGTCTACGGCCGGGCGGGCGATTGGCTATGCCCAAGTTCTCCAAGCACAGCGCGGAGAGCTGACATGGGAGGAGACAGTGGAGCGCACTATCACCGGAACCCGCCGCTATGTGCGCCGCCAGCGCGCCTGGTTTAACCGCGATAAGCGGATCCACTGGTTGGATGCTGCGGCTGACACGAGAACGCAGGCTTTGCGTGTCCTCGAAGGGCGTTAGACTCTACTGCTATGAACTTTGCTAAAGGCCACGGAACTGAGAACGACTTCGTCATTGTGGAGGGAACCGAGCCGCTACCAGCGGAAAAGGTAGCGGCACTGTGTGACCGTCGAGCGGGAATCGGCGCCGACGGTGTACTGCGCGTCATCCGCGCCGGTGAACTGCTCGCTTCTGGAGAAATCGATGAGCTCGCGCCGGGTATTAACGCCGATGACTGGTTCATGGACTACCGCAACGCGGATGGCTCCGTGGCGGAAATGTGTGGCAACGGCACCCGCGTCTTCGCGCATTGGGTCCGCTCCCGGGGGTTGGTGGACACCGATACTTTCACCGTCGGCACGCGCGCTGGGGCCAAGCAGGTCACCGTCCACTCCTTCAATGAGACCGCGGCAGAGGTCAGCGTGGAGATGGGACCAGCACAGGTGCTCGGTGTTTCCACCGCCTCGATGGCAGGAGAGAGCTTCGCCGGGCTAGGAGTGGATGTGGGAAACCCCCATTTGGCGGCCGTTATCCCGGGGCTTAGCGCAGAGGCCCTGGCTGGCAAGCGTCTTGAGCAGCCCGTCTTCGATACTGATTTTTTCCCGGCAGGCGTCAACGTAGAGCTGGTGACACCTTTGCGCGATGGTGTGATTCACATGCGCGTCTTCGAGCGCGGGTCAGGGGAGACCCGCTCGTGCGGCACCGGAACGGTAGCGGCAGCGTGCGCCGCGCTTGCCGATTCCTCCCACACCACCGGCCACGTCCGCGTCATCGTTCCGGGCGGCGAGGTAGAGGTGGAAATCACCGAAGATGGCTCCACGCTGACGGGGCCTTCGCGCATCGTAGCAACAGGCGAAACCTCACTATAGGGCTTTTCGGGACGGCGTTTAGCGCCCGTCCCCCTTTTTGTAGTTGGTGCCCAAGGCCAAGGCGGCGCGGCGGGCGGCGAGCCAGGATTCCTTGAGCTCGGCGGCCCGATCATCGGCCACCTTGAGCAAGGATTCGAGTTCGCTGGTGCCAGTATCTGGCGAATTAACCCGCGCATCGAGGCGGCGCAAGAAACGCTGCGCGCCATGCATCTTGTAGTGGAACGCTTCGATAGTGGGGTTCGTGCAGTCGACGTCGGCAAGCGCCGGGCGGTGAAGCGTGCGGTCCGCTAGTGCTTCAGCATCGTCGCTCGTAGCAAACGTGGCGTAGTCCTCGAGGACGCCCGTGATGTCTTCCACCGTGAGCGCAATGGAAGCCCTCAGCGCCGCATGTTCCGAGGCATCGGGGCGGGCGCCGGCCAAGAGCCATAGCGCCCCGCAGATAAAGACGGCGAGAATAACTCCCGGCAGCTTCAGCGTCAGAACCAGTACCGTAGCGGTAACCCCGGCAAGGAGCAGGGCAAAACCCTGACGCTGAGATGCGGAAAAACTCATGCTTACGACTCTACGGTATGCCTAGTGGCCGCCGCAGCCCCCAGAGCCACAGGCGCAGCCGCCGTCGCCACCACAACCACCGGTGGGCAGCGCAATCGAGGCGGTCAGCATCGCCGAGCCCGCAAGAACGGAATCCTTCGGCGGCAGCTCACCAAAGCTCTCCGGCAGGCACAGATCGAAGGGGAAGGTGCCATCCATGACGAGGTGCATGAAGCGCTCACCTGTGAGCTGGTTGTGGCGCCACTCGGATTCCATGACCCGTGCGGAAAAAGTGCAGCCCGGGGTGGGGGATTCGGCGCCGGAACCGGCCGCAACAATTGCCGCGCCAGTGGATTCAAACGTGGCTGGGTAGGCACCCTTCTCGGCTTTGTAGGCTTCAGTGCTGCCGAAGACGGTGACGTCAAGACCCATCGCGGTGAGCTCTACCTGTTGCCACTGCTGGGTGTCCTCGTCGACAAGGAGCGGGCCCTGCGCCAGGTTTGCCGTTGCTTGCGCGAGCACGTTTCCGAAAGGATCGATGATGTCCAGGTAAGCCAAGACATCATTGATCATAGAGACGTGAGCGAAGCCTTGAGTAACGCCCTCGAAGCCGATGAAGGTGGCGAAAGGCTCGACGGCAAGGATATTGAGTTGCGCCCCGGAAGGATCCGAGAACTGAATGAGTTGTCCTCCGCGAACCTCCCCGGTGACTGCCAGCTGGTTGGTGGAAATGGCTGCTTCGACGGCGTCTTGCCAGCGCTCGTAGTTGAGGCCAATGGCCTGCATCTCTGGGTGGGTGGTCTCTTTGACGGTCATGTGGCCCATTGTATCTGGCGCCGCGATGACTCAAAAATGTTGTCGGTGAGCCTTGCCGCCGGGATCGGCGCAAGGTCGTGTGCAACGGAGATTCTCTGTTAAGAGGCGTGACGTGCAAGAATAGAAAACATATGACACAAGAAACCCATGATGATCTCCTCGCGCAGGCTTTTGGTGAGCCCGCGCCCATGCCACAGGTGCCGTCCACCGGTGATTTCGACCTCGCGGAGCGCAATGCCTTCCGGCGAGTGAACCGTAAGACCACGATCCGCTCAGAAGACAGCACGGACATCTACGAGGTGGAGTACCGCAAGCTCCGCCTTGAGCAAGTGATCTTGGTGGGCGTGTGGACTGAAGGTACCGTGGCCGAGGTTGAGGCCACGATGGCGGAGCTTGTCGCGTTGACGGAGACCGCGGGTGCAGAGGTCATCGAAGCCCTGTATCAGAAGCGCGACAAGCCGGATCCTGGAACCTATATCGGTTCCGGCAAGGTGAAAGAGCTCAAGGATATCGTGACTGCCACCGGCGCGGATACCGTGGTGTGCGATGGCGAACTTACCCCGGGCCAGCTCACGGCATTAGAACGAGCGCTCAACACCAAGGTTATCGACCGCACCATGCTCATCTTGGACATCTTCGCGCAGCACGCCAAGTCCAAGGAAGGTAAAGTCCAAGTCTCGCTCGCACAGCTGGAGTATCTTTACACCCATACACGCGGTTGGGGCGGTAGCCTCTCGCGCCAGGCGGGTGGTCGAGCCGGATCCAACGGCGGTGTCGGCCTGCGCGGACCCGGTGAAACCAAGATTGAGACGGACCGCCGCCGCATCCGCACGCAGATGGCGCTGTTGCGCAAGGAACTTAAAGGGATGAAGACGGAACGCGAGATCAAGCGCTCGCGCCGCGCATCCTCAACGATTGCGCAGATCGCTATTGCTGGCTACACCAACGCCGGCAAGTCTTCGCTCATCAACGCAATGACGGGCGCTGGCGTGCTGGTGGAGGATGCGCTGTTCGCTACCTTGGACCCCACCACCCGGCGCGCCGAGCTTGCTGATGGCCGCCAGGTCGTCTTCACCGATACCGTTGGTTTCGTCCGCCACCTTCCCACACAGTTGGTGGAGGCCTTCAAGTCCACCTTGGAGGAGGTCCTCGCAGCAGACTTGATGCTGCACGTCGTGGACGGCTCAGATCCCTTCCCGCTGAAGCAAATTGAGGCGGTTAATGCGGTCATCTATGACATCGTGAAGGAAACCGGCGAGGAGGCCCCGCCGGAGATCATCGTCATCAACAAGATAGACCAGGCCGATCCGCTGGTGCTGGCGGAGCTTCGCCACGCCCTCGACCGTGACAACGTGGTTTATGTCTCCGCCAAGACGGGGGAGGGTATCGATGAGCTCACCACGCGCGTGGAGCTCTTCCTCAATTCCCAGGACGAGCATGTGCAGTTGCTCATTCCGTTTACTCGCGGGGACGTGGTCGATCGCATCCATACTCAGGGTACGGTGCGCAGCGAGGAGTACACGGGGGAGGGCACGCTTGTCGACGTCCGCCTGCCCGCCTCCATCGCCGCCGAACTCAGCGAATTTCGCGTGACTGGTGAGGACGCTTAGGTTTCGGTGCTCGCGTGAGCCATAATTATGGTTCGTGAGTAATTTTGGCTGGGCCGTCCACGGGGACGGAAAGACGATTAAGCCGGGCGCGGTTGTCGCACCCGAAGAACGATTGAGCTGGGGCCGCACCATCGGCATCGGCATGCAGCACGTGGTGGCCATGTTCGGTGCGACGTTGCTCGTGCCCACCCTGACCGGATTCCCGGTCAATACGACGCTGCTGTTTTCAGGCCTGGGAACAATCCTATTCCTCCTGATTACCCGCAACCGCCTGCCTTCCTACCTGGGATCCTCCTTCGCGTTCATTGCACCGTTGAGCGCCTCCCAGCAGTACGGCATTGGCGCGCAGGCAGGTTCCGTCTTAGTGACTGGCCTGGTCTTGGTGGCGATTGGTTTCGCGGTGAAGGCAGCGGGCCGCAAGGTTCTTGACGCCGTCATGCCGCCGGCCGTGACCGGCGCCATTGTGGCACTGATCGGCCTCAACTTGGCACCCAATGCTGCCAGCAATTATTCGAGCCAGCCTCTAGTTGCCACGGTGACGCTGGCGGTCATCATCCTGGCCACCGTGGCCGGTCGCGGCATGGTTTCGCGTCTGTCGATTCTTATCGGTGTCGTCGTCGGCTGGGCTTTCGCGGCGGCCACGGGCAACCTGGGCGAGGGGGCCGTGGAGTCCATCCGCGAAGCAGCCTGGATTGGCTTCCCGCAGTTCCATGCGCCGGAGTTTCACGTCTCCGCCATCGCGGCAGCACTTCCAGTGCTGGTGGTGCTGATTGCGGAAAACGTCGGCCACGTCAAGGCGGTCTCGGAGATGACTAAGCGCGATCTCGATGATTTAGCCGGCGACGCTCTCATTGCCGATGGCCTGGCTACCTCCTTGGCTGGTGGTTTCGGCGGCTCCGGTACAACGACCTATGCGGAGAATATCGGCGTGATGGCCGCGACCCGCGTCTACTCCACGGCCGCCTACTGGGTAGCTGCTATCACAGCCATCGCTCTGGCCTTCATCCCGAAGTTTGGCGCGCTCATCTTTACCATCCCCACCGGCGTGCTGGGTGGTGCTTGCATTGTCCTCTACGGCCTCATCGGCATGCTGGGCGTGCGCATCTGGATGGACAACAAGGTCAACTTCAACAACCCGGTCAACCTCACTGCGGCGGCGGTGGCGCTCATCGCGGGCATTGGCAACCTCACCCTCGACGTCTTCGGCGTGACGCTGGAAGGTATTGCCTGGGGCTCTGTCGGCATCATCGTGCTCTACCCGGTGATGAAGAAGCTCTACGGCACCATTGGTGAGGGCCGCGGCGCGAAGTACTAGAGGCGCTTACGCCGACTAGCGAGGATAAGGGACCGGAGTAAAGGCACCATCTGGACGCGTATTTACGCAAACCCCAGGTGATTGCGTGCAGAAATCTGTATAAGGTGCGTTTGCTTCGGTCCCTCTGCGGCATGAAGACGCGCATACACATGGTTCCATTCAAACGGTTTGGGTCAGAAGGTTCTCCTGAGGTCAAATGAACCTTCTAGGCACCTCCATATGGTTTCCTTGCCCCCAACAGAACCGTTTGAGTAGAGCCTGATGACTAGAACCTTGTGCTAGACAACCAAGCAACAGAAAGCTCCCGCCACCCTCAGTACAAGAGGGAGGCGGGAGCTCTGCCGTTCTATAAACGGAAAGTGCTTTAGGAAGCGTCGAGGTCCTGCTCGATGAGACCGGCGATCTTCTCCACAGCGGCCTCGTTCTCGGAGGTCACGGTGACTTCGTCGCCCTGCTCGGCGCCGAGAGCCATGATCATGAGGGAAGAAGCGGCATCGGTCTCATCCTCGTCCTCATCGCCAACGAGGGTGAGGAAGATGTCCTCATCGAACTCAGCGGCGGCGTCAGCGATGATGGAGGCCGGACGTGCGTGCAGTCCGACGGAGGAGCCAACCTTGACGGTCTTAGAAGCCATGATGATAATCCTTTCGAATTACGGTATTTCGTGCTTACAAGTGTACGCGGGTTAGGTGCTAGGCGGCAGCCTCGGCCATGTCGGCCTTCGCAGCAGCCTCTTCAGCAGCCTTGTTGGGCCAGAATCGCTTCATCGCGATAACCGCAATGGCGGACACGATGACGCCGGCGAGAATGGCCACGAAGTAGGCCCACGCAGGTTCGATAGCAAAGATGACGAAGATTCCGCCGTGCGGGGCGCGCGACATGACGTCCAGGGACATCGATAGAGCACCAGTGACGGCGCCACCGAGCATCATCGAAGGGATAACGCGCAGCGGGTCGGCAGCGGCGAACGGGATAGCACCTTCGGAGACGAAGGACAGACCCAGCAGCCAGGCCGACTTGCCGTTCTCCTGCTCCGCGGGCGTGAACAGGTTCTTGCGTACGAAGGTAGCGATGGACAGCGCAATCGGCGGAACCATGCCGGAGGCCATAACGGCGGCCATGATCTTCATGGAAGCCTCATCACCCGTGGACAGACCAGCGGTGGCGAAGAGGTAGGCAGCCTTGTTGACCGGACCACCCAAGTCGGAGCACATCATCAGGCCGAGGATGATGCCCAGAAGGACAGCGGAGGATCCGGACATGGAGGCCAGCCAGTTCTGCAGGCCTTCCATGATGGCGGCCAGTGGGGCACCGAGAACCAGGTACATGAGCAGGCCAGTAATCATCGTGGCGAGCAGCGGGATGATAACGACAGGCATGAGGGAACCGATCCAGCGCGGGACCTTCCACTTGCCAATCCACATGGCCACGAAACCCGCGATGAGACCGGTGACCAGACCACCGATGAAGCCGGCGCCCAAGGTAACAGCAATAGCACCGCCGGCGAAGCCCGGCGCGATGCCCGGGCGGCCTGCCAGTGCGAAGGCGATGTAGCCGGAGAGCGCTGCGACGATGAATCCCATCGCCGCTTGACCGATAGCGAAAAGCACGGCGCCGATGTATAGGGCGAATCCTGCCTTCTGGAAGGTCATCATTTCGCCATCAACCATGACGTCATGGCCCGGCAGGTTGGTCAGCGAGTAATCGGTGGTGATGGCCTGCCAGCCGTTTGCCATGTCGTAGCCACCGAAGAGGAAGCCCAAGGCCAAGAGGAGGCCACCGGCGGCGACGAAGGGAACCATGTAGGACACGCCGGTCATGATGGCCTGCTGAATGCGCTTGCCCCAGCCCAGTCCTTCGCCTTCTTCCGCGGAACTAGAGGAGGCTGCGCCTGCAGTGCCCGCAACCTTGTGCGCGTTAGGGTTCTTGGACGCAGCGATAGCCTCATCGAGCATCACACCCGGCTCGTTGATGGCGCGCTTGACGCCCGATTCAATGACGGGCTTGCCGGCGAAGCGCTCCCGGTCGCGAACACCGACATCGGTGGCGAAAATGACGGCGTCGGCAGCCGCGATGGTGTCTGCAGAAACAGCGGTGTTATTGGAAGATCCCTGGGTCTCTACGGTGAGCTCGACATCGTCGCGCTCCTCGGCGGTCTGGGTGAGGGCGTCGGCCGCCATGTATGTGTGGGCAATGCCGGTCGGGCATGCGGTGACGGCCACGATGTGAGTCTTCTTTGAGTCCACAGCCTTGGTCGAGGCAGGCGCTGCAGCCGCAGCGGCAGGTGCCGATTCACTGGACGTCGCCTTCTTCTTCGGCTTTTCGGCGTTAACCACGTCGAGTACCAGGGAGACGATTTCCTCCTTGGTCTGCGCGGTGCGCAGAGCCTCCAGGAAGTCCTTCTTCACCAGCGCGCGGGCAAGCTTGGAGAGGATCTTCAGGTGTGCTTTACCGCCACCTTCCGGGGCAGCAATGAGGAATACCAGGTGGGCGTCACCATCGGGGCCGGAAAAGTCCACGCCGCGCGAGAGGCGGGCGAAGGCCAAGGTGGGTTCAGACACTGCGGCGGAGCGGCAGTGCGGGATGGCAACCCCGCCGGGAACACCGGTGCCGGCCTTGGCTTCACGCTCGATGGCGGGGCCGGCCAGCTCTTCGATGGAGGTGGCGCGGCCGGTGTCATGGACAAGCGTGGCCAGGTTGGTAATGACTGATTCGATGCTGCCACCGAAGTCGGCGTCGAGCGCCACAAGGTCGGTGGTGATGAGTTCTGATGACATCGGGTAAGTACTCCTCAGTACTGCTAAAGGTCGGTGACGGCCTGAACCGTCGTGTGTTTAATATCGAGTTCTTCAGGGGTTGGTATCTGGGTTCCTGGGAGCGCTGCGGCAGCCGATCCGTAGGCCACGGCCTGACGCAACGCTTCGGGGTAGGAGGCACCGCTGCGGCGGGCGAGGATATAGCCGGAGAGCGAAGAATCGCCGGCACCCACGGTGGAACGGAGGGTAATGGGCGGGGGAGTAGCGGCCCACGCTTCATCGGTGGTGACCAGCACTGCGCCAGCGCCACCTAGGGTGACGAGAACCTCAGGAATGCCGCGCTTGACGACGACCCTCGCGGCCTCGACCACACCGCTGAAATCACCGTTCTCTGCGGCAGCTTCGAGGGCCTGGCCATCAACGTTGGCTAGCTGGCCAAGCTCAAGGCCATTGGGCTTGATGAGATCGGGGCTGGCTACCTCGAGGTTCTCTCCGAGAGCCACCATAGGGGCATCGGAGGTGTCGACGGCTACACGGATGTTGGGGTTCGCCTCGCGAGCGACAGTGATGAGCTGCGTGTACCAGTCGGTGGGAACCCCCTTGGGCAGGGAGCCTGCCATGACGATCCACTCGGCGTTGGCGCAGTGTTCAGCAACGGCCTGTGCCACGTCTTGCTGAACTGACTCATCGAGCGTGGGGCCGGGACCGTTGAGTTTGGTCGTCCGGCCGTCTGGCTCGGTCAGAGTGGTATTGGTGCGCACCGCGCCGGCCGTGTGTACTGCATGTACGGGGATGGACGCGTCATCAGCAAGGGCCAAGAAAGGATCAGCGGGGGCGGCGGGGAGCAGCGCCAAGCTGTCGACGTTGGCGAGCGTTACGGCATGCGTAACGTTGACGCCTTTACCGCCAGCAACGCTGGAGACAGACTCGGCGCGGTGGACAGCACCGGGGTCGAGCGCCTCGTTCAGGCGCACTGTGGCGTCGATGCTCGGGTTGGGGGTCAAAGTAAGGATCATCGTGGACAATGTCCCCTTTCGCGGAGTGCGTATATTGGGGCAAAAGCGCCGCGGCGGCTCGAACAAGAACTTCGGTGCAGATTGCCCGTGGTCAGCGTGAAACTAATGTTGCTTAATGTTGATTATTGCCCGTATGTGTCCGAATGTCAACGGAATCACTGTGGTTTTCGTTGCATTTTTGACCGACTTGTGATGATCTGGATAGAGAAAACATCGTCTCCGTAAGGATATGTGTCATGGAAAACGCATCCCCATCCACCATTAAAGGCACCGGCGTCGTCGCCGGCGTTGCATACGCTGAGGCGGTGTGGGTCCGCCCACGCCCAGAACTGCCCACGGCGGGAGAAACCGTGCCGGAGGAGCAGCGTGATGCTGAGTACGATCGCTTCCTCGAAGCGGCGGACATTGTTGCCAGCCGCCTTGAGCAGCGGGCAGCTGGGGCCGAAGGCCAGGCTGCTGAGGTTCTCGGTGCTACCGCCGGAATGGTGAAGGACCGAGGCTGGCACAAGGCTGTACGCAAGGGTATTCGTAGCGGCAAGAACGCCGAGTATGCGGTCGTCGGCGCAACGGACAGGTTCGTCACCATGTTTGAGGCCGCCGGCGGCGTGATGGCAGAGCGCACAACCGACCTTAAGGATGTGCGCGATCGCGTGATTGCACAGCTACGCGGTGAACAGGAACCGGGCCTGCCCATGGTCGAAGGCGAGGCGGTACTGCTGGCGGATGACCTCGCTCCAGCGGATACCGCTACCTTGGACATTGCGCATATCAAGGCACTGGTCACCGAGCTCGGCGGGCCGACGAGCCATACTGCAATCATCGCCCGCCAGCTGGACCTTCCGTGCATCGTCGCAGTTGGCGCTGATCTCCGCTCGATTGAAGCGGGAACCCAGATCTTCGTCGATGGTTCCGTGGGAACGGTGTCCCTTGGCGCGGATCGTGACACCTCACTTAAGGCAGTTGAGGAATACCGCGAGAAGGCAGCGCGAGTGGCCGAGTGGCGTGGCCCTGCCCAGACCAAGGACGGTCACCGCGTGCAGCTGTTGGCCAACGTGGCCGACGGGAACGCAGCTCGCATCGCCTCGGATTCGCAGGCAGAGGGGATCGGCCTGTACCGCACGGAGCTTTCCTTCCTCTCTGCCAGCGAAGAACCGACCGTGGAGGAGCAGGCACGCATCTACGGCAAGGTTTTCAACGCTTTCCCCGAATCCAAGGTCGTCGTTCGAACGCTCGACGCCGGATCGGATAAGCCGATTTCCTACGCCACGTTGGACTCTGAGGAGAACCCGGCCTTGGGTGTGCGCGGCCTGCGCATCGCCCGAAACAACGAGGCGCTTCTCACCCGTCAGCTCGACGCCATCGCACAGGCCGCGGAAAAGCGTGCTGATGGCGCTACCACTTGGGTCATGGCGCCCATGGTGGCCACGGCAGTAGAGGCGAAGTGGTTTGCTGAACTGTGTCGTGAGCGCGGGCTCATCGCCGGCGCGATGATTGAGGTGCCTGCAGCGGCCCTGATGGCCGATACCATCATGCCGCACCTCGACTTCGTGTCCATCGGTACCAATGACTTGACTCAGTACACGATGGCCGCGGACCGCCTGTCGCCGCAGCTGGCCTACCTGACCGATCCGTGGCAGCCGGCCGTGCTGCGTTTGATCCAGCACACGTGCGTGGTGGGTCGCGATAACAATGTGCCGGTTGGTGTCTGTGGTGAGGCCGCCGCCGATCCCATGCTCGCTTGCGTGCTGACTGGCCTTGGAGTCACCTCACTGTCCGCAGCGTCGACCGCAGTTGCGGGCGTTGGTGCACAGCTGGCTGAGCTCACACTCGAGCAGTGCCAGAAGATGGCGGAGGCGGCTATCAACGCCGAAAGCCCAGCAGATGCGCGATCCGCAGTGATTGCGCTGCTGGAGGAATACCAGACTGCCTAGTAGCTCTAGCTTGGTTTAGGCCGCTGCTGAAACAGGGAGGTGTGGTTCCCCGAGAGGCCCCTCGGGGAACCACACCGCCCTTACGCGGTCGTGGGATGAAACCGCCTATTTCTCCGAAGCGATAATCACGTCGATGCCGTGCTCGCGCAGGGCTTCGACGTAGGCGGCTGGAGCAGCGGCGTCCGTAATGACGACATCAATCTCATCGAGCGAGGCAAAGCTGACCAGATAGTCATTGCCGAGCTTCGACGAGTCACACAAGACGACGACGCGATGCGCGTTGGTAACAAAGGCCGACTTGATAGCTGCTTCCTGTGAGTCCGCCGTGGATAGCCCATGGTCGATGGTCAGGGCGTTGGTGCCGATGAAAGCAACATCTGCGCGCATCAGCGCCATGGTGCGAAGGGCGGTATCGCCGACGACGGCTTGGGTGATCGCGCGCACCGTGCCGCCTAGGAGCTGCACCTCGGAAACACCATTGCTGGCCAACGAGAGGGCGATCGGTAGGCTATTCGACACAATGCTGAACTGGCCAGCAGAATAGCGCTGTCCGATGAGGTCAGCGAGGGCGTTGGTGGTAGTTCCAGCGTCGATGAAGATACTGCCCCCGTCGGGAAGCTGCTCTAGTGCGGCGCGGGCGATAGCCATTTTCGCGCCCGTGGCGGAACGCTGACGAGTATCGAGTGTAAATTCTGCAGTCTGGAACGATTGGGAAGCAACCGCACCGCCATGAACGCGGTGGACAACTCCTTCCCGGTCTAAGACCGCGAGGTCGCGGCGAATCGTCTCAGCGGTAACATCGAAGCGTTCGGAAAGCTCAGTGACATTGACTCGGCCTTCGACGGCGGTCAATGACGCAATTTGTCGGCGACGCTCTTCTGCGTACATAGTTCCTCCCAGTGAAGTTTGCCTGTGGTAGTCGCTGCGCCCGGCGGTGATAATAAGTGGGGCCGGGGCATGTGAGCGAAGAGAGCAACGAATGTTGCGGCGATGCTTCTATTGTCCCACTGAATGCGAACAAAACGGAACCAAACAAATAAAAGCTCACATTGCTGGCGGCAAACGTGCGAGAAAAACAATGTTTATACTGCATGTTTGCAAATGTGTGATGTCGGACGCTTAAACGGCGCGATTCGGACATGTACACACACAAGGGGGTAAAAAGAAAAAATCCCTCCCTCCAGTTCGCCCGCACCGAGTGGAAATAAGCGGTGGCGTGGGCAACCGGTTGGGGGAGGGATAGTTGTGGCTTAGGGGTGCCTAAAGCTTGCGGAACACCGATACAACCTTGCCCATGATTTCGGCCTCATCGCCCTTGATGGGAGCGTAGGCGTCGTTGTGGGGGAGGAGCCACACTCCAGAAGAATCGCGGTGGAACTCCTTTACAGTTGCTTCTTCGCCTTCGAGGAGTGCAGCGACGAATTCGCCTTCTTCGGCGACGGACTGGGAGCGGATAATAACCCAATCGCCATTGAGGATTCCGGCGTCCTGCATAGAGTCGCCGACGACCTGCAGCATGTAAAGCTCGCCGCTTCCCAGGATCTCACCTGGCATGGGGAAGTAGCCGTCGATGTTTTCTTCGGCGGTGATAGGAGAGCCCGCGGCGATGCGGCCGACTACTGGGATGTAGTTCGGCGTTGCTGCATCCTCGGGGACGTCGGGAGTGGACTGCCCTGCTGTGGTGTTGGCCTGCCCGGCTTTGCGGCCCGGCTTCTTTGGATCGTCGGCGCCGGGGAAGTGGCGCACATCAACGGCGCGCGGCTTGTTTGGATCGCGGCGAAGAAAGCCCTTCTCCTCTAGTTGCTTCAACTGATAGGCCACGGAAGACGTGGACTGTAGGCCTGTTGCATCGCCGATTTCTCGAATGCTTGGCGGGTACCCGCGCAGCATGACAGCGTCATGGATGACTTCCAAGATGCGGCGCTGACGGGCGGAAAGTGAGTCGAGGGTAGGTTGGTCGCTTCGCTTCGGCTTGCGGGGCATTCTTACTCCTAGGGCTATCGGTGTGCGCAAAACAGCGCGTCGGGTTGAGGCGTGCAGGACGCTGGTGGGCATCGCGGTGACGTCTCGTTGGTTGCTCATCGTGGCGTGCGCCGTATTGGTGTTTCCGTTTCCTTTTTAGCACGTAAAGAAAAAATGTTCGACTAACGCCGCTTGGATGTGGACAAACTTTCGAGCGCCTGCTATAAATCGAACATACAGACCAAATCGAACGGTTGGTCGATGGAAGTGTTCGACGATGTCGAACCTCGCTCTTACACTTCAGGCATCACCACAATGAAGAAGAAGTCCTGGAAAGGAACTGTCATGGCCATTGCACTTAATACCAGCTCTGCTCTGCATGGAGTAACTCCCGAGAAGTCCGGAAAGGGTCCTGTGCTCGTCCCGCCCGCGGCCGTGTGGGAACCTGAGCGGTGTCACTCGTTCGCGTTAACGCGTGAAAGTGGTTTGTCGCGTGTTCGAACGCTCGAGCCGAGAGATAGAACACAGGGGCGCACAGATCGAATAGGGGATTCCTCAGTTTCATACCAGCGTGCTGCGTCCCTACCTCGCCGTAGCGGCTCGAACGTAGGTAACTATGTTCTTGGAGCAGTTTTCGGTGCAGCGGTATTTATCGGCACCGTGTGGGGTGGTCTTAGTATTGATGGTGAGGCCCCTAGCGCTAGCGGTGCATCAGCCACAGCGGTTGTTTCTTCGCGCTAGACTTCCCGAGGGGCCGGAAGGCGTCTGCGCAGCGGTCGAGAGGAAGGATACGGCACAGTGTATTGCCCGTTCTGTCACAACGAACAGTCACGAGTGATTGACTCCCGAGTGATCGACAGTGGAACGTCAATTCGCCGACGTCGCGAGTGTGCTGCATGCCGAGGCCGGTTTACCACCATCGAGAAGGCTGTCTTGTCGGTGGTCAAACGTAATGGCTTGGCCGAGCCTTTCAGCCGGGACAAGCTAATCCGCGGCGTGAAGCGCGCGTGCCAGGGGCGGGATGTTAGCGATGATGCCTTGAAAAAGCTTGCGCAAGAGGTCGAGGAAACCGTGCGCAGTCACGGATCGTCACAAGTCAACGCCAACGATATCGGCCTTGCTATCTTGGAACCCCTGCGTGACCTCGATGAGGTGGCCTATCTTCGCTTCGCCTCGGTATACAAGTCTTTTGAGAGCGCCGACGACTTTGAATCCGAAATTCGCCTCATGCGCCGGCGCGACCGCGACAGCTTCTAACGTTTTAGCGCAGCTTGTCCGCGGCTTTTTGGATTCTCCGCACGGACACCGCATGCGCGGTACCCAGGCGTTGTGCGAAGAGCGATACGCGCAACTCCTCGATCATCCAGTAGATGTCCTTGACCTCACGGGTCTTCTCGCGGCCGGCGGGCAGCGTGCGCAAACGATTGTTCAGATATGCCTTCGCTTCGTCGACATCGGCTTGGCGGTCGGCATCCCGATCCGGGTCTAGATTCATGTCCTCGAGCCTGATGCGCGCGGCTTGGATATAACGCGGCAGGTGGCGAAGGTGCTGCATGCCGTGCATAGTGATCGCATTCGGGGGCAACAAGAACTTCAGCTGACCGCGAATATCATCGATTGCCGGCCCCTCCCACTGATTGAGCTCAGCGTTGAGGTTCGAATACTCTGCCAAGCCTGGGGCGATCGCGACCACCGCCTGGCGGACGCGGCCTGGCACCTCCGGTTTAACCGCGTTGAGAAGAGTGGTGAATTCACCAGGACTTCGTACCGGCCCGCCCTTCTCCATCATGATGTCGCGTACTGCGGCGACCCGAGCATCGTTGACGAGACCTTCGGCCCCGCCGTGCGGGTAGGCGTCGACAGCAACCCGCTGCTGCAGGGGCAGGCCCTTGACCATATGCTGCGTGTTCACGGAAATCTCTCGGAGTAGCAGCGTCAGGGTGGTGGTGATCATGGAGGCGTCGGCAGCCGCCTTGGTTGGATGCACCTTCAGCGCCACGCCCTCCTTCGTAGCGACAAGTGCAGGATAAGCGGTGACCTCATGCCCATCAACCACCGTGGTCACTTCCTCATCGATAGCGCCCAGCGTGTCTTCCGACCATTCCTTGACGGAAGCGGATTCGGCGGCGCGGCCGACGCGCGACACGGAGGACGAGATATGCCCGGCTTGGCGTTGCACGAGCGCCTTCAAATCGCGATCGGAATCGATGATCTTGCCCCGCTTGTCCACTGCGGCATAGTTCATGCGCAAATGGGGCGGGAGCTGATCAGGGCGGAAGTCAGCCGCGTTGATGCCCTGGCCGCCCATGTCCCGTAACACAGCTGCGAGCTGGTCGATGAGCGCTCCTTCATAGGGAAGGAGCTTGGGCAAGGCCCGCTCAGCGAACTCGGGGGCCGGAACCACAGTACGGCGCAGCGCTTTCGGTAGCGAGCGGATCAGCTCAGTGACAAGCTCTAGACGCAGGCCCGGCACGAGCCAGTCGAATCCCTCAGTATCCAATCCGGCCAGCAGTGGAACGGGAACCCTGAGCGTGACGCCGTCAAGCGGGTCACCTGGCTCGAACTTATAGGACAGGTCGTAATCGATGCTTCCCTTCAACCACCGATCCGGGAAGGCGTCCTCAGTGACATCGTGGTCATCCTCGAGGAGTGCTTCTGGGTCGAAGTCCAGAGAATGCTTGTTTTTCTGTTTCTTCCACCACGAGTCGAAGTGTCGGGCAGTGGTCACAGATTCCGGGATGCGCTGATCGTAGAAGTCGAAAAGCGTGTCCTCGTCTACAACGAGACCGCGGCGCCGTGCTTTTTCTTCGTATTCGGAAGCCTCGGCAAGCTTGCGCTTGTTGTCGTGGAAGAAGTTATGGTGGGTGGTCCAGTCGCCGTCGACAAGCGCATTGCGGATGAACATGTCACGTGCCGCAACGGGATCGACGCGATGGTAGGGAACGGTTCGATCGGCCACCACGGTGACGCCGTACAACGTCGAGCGTTGGGTAACTACCGCTGAGCCACGCTTGCGTGACCATGTTGGATCGGAATAGTTGTGTTTCAACAGAGCCTTCGCCAGTTTTTCCACCCAAGCCGGGTCGATGGCGGCAACATCGCGTGCCCACAGTCGCGAGGTTTCCACGAGCTCGGCTGCCATGAGGAACTCCGGTGGCTTCTTTGCCAGCGCTGATCCCGGGAAAACAAGGAAGCGGGTATTGCGGGCGCCAATGAACTCCTTAGAGTTTCCATCGCGTGCGCCGATATTGGACAGCAAGCCAGACAGCAGGGACATGTGGATGTCATCGGGGCGCCGCTCGGTGCCCTCTTGAGCGTTCCAACCGAGCTGCTTGGCGACGTCCCGCAGCTGCCGCACCAGGTCGAACCACTCGCGGATGCGCATATAGTGCAGGAAATCGGCTTTCATCCGTTTGCGGAAAGCACTGCCGCTCATCTCATCGCGAGCTTCTTGGACAAAGTCCCACAGGTTGAGCATCGCCATAAAGTCTGAGGACTTGTCCTTAAAGCGAGCATGGGTCTGGTCGGCTTGTGCCTGTTTGTCGATGGGGCGCTCACGCACATCCTGGATTGTCATGGCGGCAACGATGACCATGACGTCGTGGAGGCATCCGGAGGTGTTGGCTTCGACGAGCATGCGGGCCATGCGCGGATCTACGGGGATGCGGGCGAGATCCCGCCCGATGCGTGTCAGGACCGGCAGCCCATCTTTTTCTTTGCCCTCGAGTGCGCCCAATTCGTGGAGGAGGAGAAGGCCATCGCGCACGGCCTTCGGTTCGGGGGATTGAACGAAGGGGAAGTCGGCGATATCACCGAGGCGCAGCGAGATCATTTGCAGGATGACGCTGGCCAGGTTGGTGCGCAGGATTTCGGGGTCGGTGAATTCTGGCCGGGAGAGGAAGTCCTGTTCACTGTAGAGGCGGATGGCAATGCCATCGGCCACGCGGCCACAACGGCCTGAGCGCTGGTTAGCGCTTGCTTGGGAGATCGGCTCAATGGGCAGTCTTTGCACCTTGGTGCGGGTGGAATAACGCGAGATGCGTGCGGTGCCTGTGTCGACGACGTAGCGAATGCCAGGCACCGTCAATGAGGTCTCAGCGATGTTGGTAGAGAGCACAATGCGGCGACCGCGGTGTGAGCGGAAAACGCGATGCTGCTCCTGGTTGGACAGGCGTCCGAAGAGCGGAGTGACCTCCACGTTGCGCCAATGGCGCCCTTCGATGGCTTCCATGGCGTCGCGGATATCGCGCTCGCCCGGGAAGAAGCACAGAATATCTCCTTCGCCTTCGGCCATGAGTTCTTCGATGGCTTCGCAGAGGGCGTCCAAGGGATCGAGGTCGATGGTCTTTCCACCTGATTCGACCTCGAGCGGGCGGTAGCGGATCTCCACGGGGTAGGTGCGTCCGGAGACCTCGATGATCGGCGCTGGCTTTTCGTTAGCGTCAGCGAAGTGCTTGGCGAAGCGTTCCGGATCAATGGTGGCGGAAGTGATGATCACCTTCAAATCTGGGCGTTTGGGGAGCAGCCTCTTGAGGTACCCGAGAAGGAAGTCAATATTGAGCGAACGCTCGTGTGCCTCATCGATGATGATCGTGTCATAGGCATTGAGGAAGCGGTCACGCTGCATTTCTGCCAGCAAGATGCCGTCCGTCATGAGTTTCACAGCGGTGGTGGAGGAGACTCGGTCATCGAAGCGGATGGCATAGCCAACCGAGTCCCCGATGGACTGGTCAAGCTCTTCTGCAATGCGCTCGGCGACGGTCCGTGCTGCGAGTCGTCGCGGCTGGGTATGGCCGATGAGACCCCGGCGTCCACGGCCGAGCTCTAGACAAATTTTGGGAATTTGAGTGGTCTTGCCCGACCCAGTCTCACCGGCGATGATGACCACCTGATTATTCTCGATGGCCTCGGCGATATCGTCCCGCCGTCCGGTAACGGGAAGCTGCTCGGGGTAGGAAATCGACGGCACGTTTACGTCGATGGCGCTCACTTTTTCCTGGGCAGATGCAATATCAGCCCCGATAGCTGCAAGCGCTTTGGGGGAGCGAGCCTTGCGGAGGCGGCGGCGGAAAGCACGCTCATCACTCGAGGAAACTGTCGTGAGGGCGTTGTAGAGGTCTTCGCGAGTAGCAGTCATAATCGACCTAGAAGTCTACTCGGAAGTGCTTTTCGCTCACAGGTCGAGGTGGAGAAATTGGTACTCTCGTGGTGACCGTGTGAAAAGAGATTAAAGAAGGGCAGAAGTGTATGACCAATCCTTTTGATCCGAAACCGGATGACAACGGCTCCCACGGCGGGTTCGGCAACAATCCGGGAAACAACGCCAATAACTCCTCGGAAAACAATGGCGGCCTGCCGCGGTATGAACCCACCACGCACCCAGAGGATCAGGCTGGCTTCGGCCAGTCCGGCAGTTATGGCAATTACGGTGGCGAGTCCTACGGCGCTCAGCCCTATGGTGGCAATTCCTATGGCGCCTACAACGCCGGTCAGCCGGGATACGCCGGGGCAAGCTACGGAGGCGATTCCGGATATGAGGGCCCTGGTCCGGGCGCCGGCCCTGCCTACACGGGCCCAGTCAGCGCCCTAGAGGCGATCAAATGGGGCTTCAAGGCTGCGCTGGGTAATGCGATGCTGTGGGTGCTGGGTGCTGTCGTGGTGTTCTTTATTCAGGTTATTCCACAAATTGGCATCAGCGTTGGCGAGCAGAACGCCGATGGTACGGGCGCGAGCGTCATGGTGAGCTTCTTCTCCTTTGCCGTGTCTATACTCTCCATCGTTATCTCTTTGATTGTGTACCGCTTGGCCTATCGCGAGATCGATAAGCCAAGCCCCACGTGGGGCACTCTTTTCCAAGGTGTTCGCTGGGTGTCGCCGCTTGTGGTGAACCTGGTCCTGGGTATTCTTGGCGCTATAGCCCTCGTGATTGTTGTCGTCATTGTGTTTGCTGTGGGCTTCGGCGGGGCCTCTGCAATGGATATGCAGAACGTCGAGAACCTCGGAGACGGGGAGATTCTCGCGCTCGTCGGTTCCATCTTCGGTATTCTCGCCGTGCTCATGCTGATCGGGCTATTCATCCAGCCCTTCTTTACCCTCATGCCCTGGTTGGCAGCGGATACCTCCTCAATCGGTGAGGCGTTCTCGCAGGGGCTCAAGCTAGGCAAACAGAATTACAGCCACATCCTGCTGTTCATCGTTCTTACGGCTCTCATGTTTGCCGCGTCCTTCATCACGTTGGGCTTGGCGCTGGTAGTCATCGCACCGGCTATGCAGCTGGCAACCGCGCACCTGTGCCGCCAGTGTCAAGGGCGTTATGCCCCCGCAGCCTAAACACTAAAGGCCACACGTAGCGCATTTAACGCGCGCCGCCGCCCTGACTGTCCTCTTCGGATAGCCCTTTCACAGAGGAGGGCCTAGACAAGGAGGCCGGTCAGTGGCGGCTTTGGCGTTTTGAGTGTCGCGCTGGGGCACGCGTGTTGATCAGAGGGAGCTGACTAGGGAGACGAAAAGAGGTCCCGAGAGCGCTCGACGGCGTCCTCAAATGCGCTGGTGACCAGTGTCCCGAAAGTGCGGTATTCATCGGCGCGGGCGGCAGAGGAGCGAAAAACGAGCCCCACCTGGCGCTCTGCTGTTACCGAAGGGGCAAAGCGAGCAACGGCAAGCTGCGGGTTCTGGCATTCCGTAACGAGTGCGGATTCAGGTACGAGTGTGGCGCCGAGGTTTCCCATGACAAGCTGCAAAATAGTGGTCAATGACGAGGCGCGCGTGACGGCGTTGGTGGCCTCGGAGGGGTTCACTTTCGCGCGGCGGCACAGGTCGAGGACTTGGTCGCGGAGGCAGTGGCCGTCATCAAGCAAGAGCAAATCGAGATGCTCGAGCTCCGACAGCGTGAGGTCATCGCGCCCTGCGAGTGGATGCGCCGCTGGAGTTACTGCGGTGAAGGCCTCGGTGTAGAGAGGGATCTCCACCATGCCGGGAGCCTCAGTGGGTAGTGCAGCAACGGCTAAGTCAAGGTTTCCTTCGCGCAGCTTATCCAGAAGATGCTGGGTTTGCTCCTCGACGAAGCGGGGCTCCAAATCGGGGTAAGCATCATCGATGGATCGCAACAGACCCGGCAAGATATAGGGCGCGATGGTCGGGATGATGCCGATGGTGAGGGGACCGGTGAGTGTGCCGTTGGCGCCGCGGGCTTGGCTCAGGAAGGCATCGGAGGCTTCGAGGGCCGCCTTTGCATAGGGCAGGAGCATTTCGCCGGTGGACGTCACGATGACCTTGCGGGTGGAGCGTTCAATGAGCTGCACTCCCAGTCCTTGCTCGAGCGCGACGAGGGCTTGGGAGAGCGAAGGCTGGGAGATATCGAGCTTGGCGGCCGCGGAGCCAAAGTGCTTGTTCTCTGCGATCGTGACGAAGGTACGCAACTGGGCGAGGGTCGGACGATACTCCTTATTGTTCATGCCTATAACTGTAACACTTCTAATTCGTCGGTCCTATTGACGCGCGAAGCCTTCCGTGGCATACTTGGCAGGTGAGCGACCGCGTACCTGCTAAAAGGCAGATTGGTGTGTGGTTGTAGAGAGTTGCATCACAGTTATGCATTGTTGTGACACTATAAGGAGTTGAGCCTTTAATGCCTATCCTGACCGTTGGCGAGAAGTTCCCAGAGTTCGAGTTGACCGCACTGAAGGGCGGTGACCTCCACGACGTTAACGCTAACCAGCCGGAGGACTACTTCGAGCAGGTATCTCTGGACAAGTACCAGGGAATGTGGAAGGTTGTGTTCTTCTACCCGAAGGACTTCACCTTCGTCTGCCCGACTGAAATTGCGGCCTTCGGCAAGCTGAATGAGGAGTTCTTGGACCGCGATACCCAGGTCCTTGGCGGCTCCACCGATAACGAGTTCGCACACTTCAACTGGCGTGCAACCCACCCGGAGCTGAAGGAAGTTCCGTTCCCGATGTTCTCTGATATTCGCCACGACCTGATCCGTGCCCTCGGTGTGGAGAATGCCGACGGTGTTGCTGACCGCGCTACCTTCATCATCGACCCGGACGGTGTTATCCAGTTCGTGTCCGTGACTCCGGATGCTGTCGGCCGCAACGTGGATGAGGTTCTGCGTGTGCTGGACGCCCTGCAGTCCGAAGAGGTCTGTGCCTGCAACTGGGAGGCTAATGACCCGACCAAGAACATCGACAAGCTCGAGGTTGTTCAGTCCGCTCTGTAAAGCAGCACTAAGCACAACCGTCCAACCTTAAAGGAGTTACATCAATGTCCATCGAAAACCTGAAGTCCGCGCTTCCGGCATATGCCAAGGATCAGAAGCTCAACATCGGTACCCTTACTCGTACGACCGAACTGAACGAGGAGCAGTTGTGGGGAAGCTTGGTTGCTGCCGCGGCCGCTACCCGCAATGACTTGGTACTGTCGGAGATTCTTGAGGAAGCCCGCGAGCACCTCAGCGAAGAGGCAATTGACGCAGCTCTCGGCTCTGCCACGGTGATGGCTATGAACAATGTGGCCTACCGCGCAAAGAGCTGGTTGGGCGATGACTTTGCTCAGGTCAAGTTCGGTCTTCGCATGAACATCATCGCTAAGCCTGGCGTGGAGAAGGCCACGTTTGAGCTGTGGAGCACCGTGGTCTCCGCCATAAACGGCTGCGAGCACTGCCTGTCCGCTCACGCCAACACTCTCTTGGAAGAGGGCGTGACCAAGGAGCAGATCTGGGAAGGTATCAAGGTAGCTGGCGTCATCGAGGCTGTGGCCCAGGCGCTGCAGGCCGAGGCCGTGCGCACCGCTGAGTAAAACCAGCTAGCACTTTTCTAGCTAAACGTAGAGTCCCACTGCCCGCATTAGGCGGGAGGTGGGGCTTTCTGTTTTGGCCCATCGGGGAGGGGCGTCGGTGCGTAGAGGTCGCGTCGGGCGGCTCTTTTCTGCCTAGCCGACGACCCCGCCGATAGCGACGCCGATGCCATAAGTGACGGCCAGGCCCAGTGCGCCACCGATGACGAGGCGGAGGACGGAGCGCCCGGTGTTCGTGTCAGCGAGGCGGGCGGAGACGTAGCCTGTGATGGCAAGGGCAAAAAGTGTCACGATGGCCACAACGATTACCGCCTTGTCCATCGGCGCGAGGAAAATAGATAGAAGGGGCAGCGCAGCGCCGGCGAGGAAGGATACTGCGGACCAGAAAGCCGCATGCCAGGGATTGGTCAGATCCTCGCCGTCGATGCCCATTTCAAGTCGGAGGTGTGCCTCCAGCAGCCGATCCTCGGCGGCGATTTCGCGCGCTGCGGTGTCTGCGGTATCAGTTCCCATGCCGTAGCTGGCAAGCATGGAGACGAGCTCAGCATGTTCTTGTTCGGGGATTTCCGCCAGCTCGCGGGTCTCCTTGTCGATCATCATCCGCTCGGAGTCGCGCTGCGCGGACACCGAGACGTATTCTCCGAGCGCCATGGAGGCGGCACCGGACACGGTAGCAGCCAAGCCTGCGGTGAGGATGGCGCTTGCCGACGCCCCCGAGCCCACCACTCCGAGTAGAAGCGCGGCGACGGAGACGATACCGTCGTTGGCGCCGAGAACGCCTGCCCGCAAAGAGTTGAGACGTGCGTTGTGCGAAGATCCGTGGGGTTCGTTGCCATGGTGGGGCATTGCCAGCTCCTCGAAGTCTAGGGTGTCCGCATCGTGCTCTAGGGCTCTCGCAATTGTCTAGAGAACTTTCTATTCTCCAGTATTGTTGCTGGTCAACGTCCTGTAAAGCGTGTGTAGGCTTAGCTCAAGTGGGAAAGTGGAGGCTTAGGTAATAGTTCCAGTCCACTCGCCGCACGGCGCGCCGTCCACAGACAGACCCATGGTGAAAACCTGGTCGGTGAGTTCAAAATGAGCCGTTGGCACGGTGACTACGAGCTCTTCGGGGGTGTAGATGTAGTGATAATCGACGGGCCGGTGGGCATCCCTGGTGTCCTCACCAAAGGAAGCGATTTCCATGGAGGCGAGCTGGTCTTGCTCAAAGTGGATGATGAGTTGAAGATCGAGGGTGTGTAGCTTAAACACGACGTCACGGTGGTGGGGAAGGCCTCCGAGAAGCCAGTGGACCGTGACGGCGTCATCCTGCGTTTCAAAGTGAACGCCTGCGAGGCGAATACTGGTGGCTGGGGAGTCTGGAGTATTCATAGCGCCACCCACTGTACTCCCCATGCCACTACTTGAAATCGAGAGAAAAGTATTCAGATTTGGTGAGATGCAGGACCTTCTCGAAGAGCCAGCAAAAGAGCAGCGCAAGGGCGAGTGGCAGGACGAGGTATACAAAGGTGATGATCATTACGTTGCCAGCGCTCCAGCCCCAGCCTTCGTAGTTGAGGGCGGCCAAGGGGCCCATGAGGCCGGAGATGCCGAAGCCAGCGGAAATCGGGGTACCGGAAATCCCTAGGGCGCCGCCGACGCCGCCCAAGACGGCCGCGGAACAAATTACCGGGAGGAAGGTCACTGGTTTGGACAGCATATTGGCCATCTGCACCTTGGGGGAACCGAGGACGTGCAGGATGGAGGTGGCGAAGCCGTTGACGCGCCAACCAGCAACCAGGAGGGTAAATCCGGCGGCCACGGCGCCCAGGTTGGCGGTACCGGAGGCAACGCCGTCAATGAAGATGGCAGTGGCAATGCCAACGGTGGAGACTGGGGAGACGATCATGACGGCAAAAAGAATAGCGAGGACCACGCCCATGAGGACTGGCTGCAAGGTGGTTGCGCCGTTGACCAAGTTGCCCAACCACAGGGTGAAGACCTTAACAACGGGGAAAGTGACTACCCATCCAATCGTGCCCGCGACCAGAGTCACAATGGTGGAGAGCAGTAAGATTGAGTAGTTCTTGAGCTTGTCACCGATAAAAAGAAGCAGTCCCACCGCGATGGCTGCGGTAAGTCCTGAGTTGATCACAAGGCCAGTGCCTTTGAGGAAGAAGCCACCCTCGGGATTCACTGTGGCCACGCCGGAGCCGCAGAAGGAGGCAATACCCACCGCGGCGGTTTGGATGGGAGTCATCTTGAATTCGATGCCGATGAGGACGCCGATCATGACGGGCAAAAGGCTAGCGGCCAAACCGGTGAGGGCCATGACGGTGGCGGCACCAGACCAGAAGGGCAGCAGTGCCTTGGCCAGTTCGCCCAGTAGGGCTTGCGGAACCAGTGACACCACGACGGCGATGGAGATGCCGTTGAGGACCTTCATGGTGAAGGAACCGGGTGTGAGGCGCTCGGCCGCGGGGGCAGCGCTGGCGTGTGGGATAGGGGAAAGCTTGCGTTCGTCTATCTGCTGTGGCGTGGTCATCCCTCAATCATACGCATAATATGCGATGGGTAGAAAATATTAATGCAGGCAAGGGGGTATTAATATTCCCTGCTTATGCGCCCTAGTACTCCACGCTCAGCTCAGATAGCCGTACTTCCCCGGCTTCATCGGAGGCATCGAGATCTACGGTGCCAACGAGCTGATAGGAGTTATCGCCCTCTGGGTCCTTAAGAATCTGACGCACGGTCCACGACCGCGAGCCGCCAACGCCACGAGCGCCCGAGCCCGTGTCGCCCTTGTCTAAGACAAAGTATTCCTGCCCCCTAGCCGCTGGCCCAGTGTCGATGTCATCGTAGTCATCGAAGTAGTCATCGAGGGCACGGCCAAAGTCAGGAATCTCCTCTAAGTAGTCCAACAGGTCTGCCAAGCGCTCTTCCTTCTCCAACGCAAAGAGCTGTGCAAGGCGGAAGAAGTAATTGCGCACCATGATGCTGAAAGCCCGCTGATTAGCGGTCAAGGCGGTGGGATCCTCGACTCCGAAGGCCAACTCGCGGTCCAAATCCTCCTGGGAAATGGGGGAGTCCTCGCCAGCCATCTCAGCCCACTCGTCGACAAGCGAAGAATCGACTTGGCGGATAAGCTCTCCGAGCCAGACGATGATGTCCTCGAGTTCCTCTGTGAGGAATTCCGCGGGGATGGACTGCTTGAGAGTACGCCACGCATCGGTGAGGTAGCGCAAAATGACGCCTTCCGAGCGGGCAAGACCGTAGGTGGCGACGAGATCGGAAAAAGTCATGGCGCTCTCCAGCATGTCGCGCACCACCGACTTAGGCCGCAGCTCGAACTCTTTGGCCCATGGGTTGGTCTGGCAGAAGGTCTCATAGGATTGTTCGAGGAGCTCTTCTAGGGGCTTTGGCCACGTGATGTCTTCCACGATGGCCATGCGCTCGGTATAGTCCACGCCCTCAGCTTTGAGCGCCGCGATTTCCTCACCGCGCCGCTGCTTCTGTTGGGCAATGAGCACCTGGCGTGGATCATCCAGCACCGATTCAAAGACAGAGATGACATCGAGGGCATAGGATTCGGACTCGGGATCCAGCAAGGTGAGCGCCGCCAGCGCGAAGGGCCCTAAAGGCTGGTTGAGGGCGAAATCGCGCGGCATCTCACGCACCACGTGGTAGGGGCGGCCGTAGATGTCGAGTCCCTTCGTAGACTTTTGCACCACGCCCGAATTAAGGAGGCCACGGAACAGACTCAACGCTGTGAGGATGTCCTCGTTCTGGCGGGCACGCGTGTTATGGCTCGTGCGGAGCAGGTGCTTGAGATGCTCATAACCGTTGCCATGGCGCGCAAGTACGTTGAGCAACAAGGAATTGGACACTCGGAACTGGGAGGTCAGTTGCTCCGGTTCGGCGTCGATAAGCCGTGCGTACGTCTGTTCCGACCATGACACTTCACCGTCGCGCGCGGACTTCTTCTTCAGCTTCTTGAGCCTTGCTGGGTCATCGCCCACACGGCGCCGCGCCTTGGCGTTCTCAATCTCATACTCCGGCGCCTGCACGACGACGGTGCCTTCCGTGTCATAACCCGCGCGTCCCGCGCGCCCGGCAATCTGGTGAAACTCACGGGATTTTAGAATGCGTTGGCGGGTCCCGTCGTACTTGGCCAAACCCGTCATCAGCACTGTGCGGATGGGGACGTTGATGCCCACCCCCAAAGTATCGGTGCCGCAAATAATCTTGAGAAGGCCCTTCTGAGCCAGGCGCTCAACCAAGCGCCGGTACTTCGGCAGCATGCCAGCGTGGTGGACACCGATTCCCTTACGCAGAAGCTTAGAGAGGTCTTTGCCAAACGTCGTGGTGAAGCGGAAGCCCGCGAGCTCCGCGGCAATGGCCTCCTTCTCCTCGGCAGTGATGATCTTCGACAACGAAGTGAGCGCCTGCGCACGCTCTGAGGCTTCGCGTTGGGAGAAGTGGACGACGTAGATGGGCGCCTTGCCATCGGCGAGCAATTCTTCGATTGTTTCGTGGACCGCGGAAAAGACATAAGAGAAGTCGAGGGGCACTGGGCGAGTTGTTCCCGCTACCAGAGTCGTCGTGCGGCCGGTACGCTCCGTCAAATCCTTCTCCAGCCAGGCGGTATCACCCAGGGTGGCGGACATGAGCAGGAACTGGGCCTTCGGTAGCTCCAGGAGCGGTACCTGCCAGGCCCAGCCGCGATCGGGCTCGGAGTAGTAGTGGAACTCGTCCATGATCACTTGATCGATGGCGGCTTCCGCGCCATCGCGTAGCGCAATATTGGCCACGATCTCAGCGGTGGCGGCGATAATCGGGGCGGAGCCATTGACCGTGGCATCGCCGGTCATCATGCCGACGTTCTCGGGGCCGAAAATCTCGCAGAGAGCGAAGAACTTTTCGCTCACCAAGGCCTTGATGGGAGCGGTGTAGAAGCTGCGCTGGCCGCGGGCTAATGCAATAAAGTGGGCGGCGTTGGCCACCATGGACTTACCAGAACCGGTGGGGGTGGCCAAGATGACGTTATCCCCGGCGAGAACGCCAAGGGAGGCCTCTTCCTGCGCCGGGTAAAGCGAGATACCGCGGCCGGAAGTCCAAGACAAAAATGTGTCCCAGATGGCCTCATCAACCATCGACTCGGGGACTTCGGCGAGATCGGGCAACATCTGAGAAAGGTTCACCCGTCCCACCTTAGGCGAAAAGCTCTATAGAGCAGAGCGCGTCGGCCCTGCGCCCCAACTTCACCGCCTTGCCAGTTGCCGTACAGCCGGGGCAAGACATGCTTAGACGTCGTCATCCATGTCTAAGCCGGGGCCTTCATCGCGGCCGTAGTTGTCTTCGCGGTCATCGATATCTTCGGACAGAATGTCCGAGCTGTCATCGAGGCCAGCAAGAAAGGCCTCAAAGTCCGCACCGATCTCCTCGCCGGTGGGCATGTGCTCCTCACCTGGCATGATGGCCTGCGGGTGGCGGGAGCGGTAGCGCTCCATGTAGGCATCGTACTGCTCTTCCAACTGGCGCACGACGCCAGCGATCTCCTCAGAATCGGTAACCTGCTCCTCCAACTGCTGGTTGATGCGAGCAACGTCCGCTTCCAGGCTGCCCAGCGGAATGTTGAGGTCAGCTGCCGTGGCGACCGAATCCAGCAGCCGTAGCGTGGCGGCCGGGTAAGGGGACGCCGCAAGGTAGTGCGGAACATGAGCGGTGTATCCAGCAACGCGACGGCCCTTCTTATCCAAGGCTCGCTCGATATACAGGGCGGCGGCGCCGGGGACCATCATGGTGGATTCCATGCGCACCATGGAGTTTAGGAGCTCTGGCTCATTGCCGTGCGCCGTGACCACGGTGGGGCGGGTGTGCGGCACCGGCATAGGGGCCGAGTACAGCATGATGGTGTTCTTGATATCGAACTTTTCTACCAAGTTCACCACCGCGTCCGTAAATGCTTCCCAGCGCAAGTCCGGTTCCGGTCCAGAAAGCAGCAGGAAAGGTGTGCCGGAGTTATCCCGCAGCACCTTGATGCCCAGATCGGTGTTTTCAATCTCTACCGTGCGGTCGTGGTCAATGGTGACGGCGGGGCGGCGAGAGCGGTAGTCAATAAGCTCGTCATTATTAAACGAAGCCAGCTGGCGGTTCTCTAACGCGGCCTTGAGGTGATCAGCACTGGCTTCGACGGCCTGGCCCGCATCGGCATAGCCATTCATGGCCACGATCATCGTAGGGCCATTGTCTGGGGCGGAATCGTCCTTGACCACTGGTGCGGGATACTCCAGCTCATACATGCGGCCCTGTTCTTCCTGCATGATTGTGACTCCTCCTTCTATCCGTGCGCTTCTTTAGAAGCGTACGGACTTAATCAGCGTTCTGTGCCGTGCAACGCTGTAGGGCTACTACCTATTCCCAGCTGCGATTGTGCGTTCCTTGCCAAGCCGAGCTGGGATTGATCATGGGCACTGGTGATGATCGTTCAAGCATGCCACATGGCCATCCGTTGTGCCAGCATGTCGAGTTGGTGGGTGTGAATAACTTGGCTCTTTCCCTCGGATTGCAGACCAGTCCGGACTAGTTATCCACAGATTCTCCGTGTGTGGCGTGATCCCCCTAGCGTCCTGTGGCAGCCCTGGTTCAGGGTACAAGTATGAGCACATTCTCAACGCACACAGATAACACCCCACCGATTACGACACCTGGTCATCTCCTTGCTAACATCCCCGGACTCCTTGGCTTCTATCCCACCGAATCGGTGGTATTCATGGCCATTGACACCACCCCGCGCGGCCCGGCCATGGGTCCGCTCGCCCGCGTCGATATCCCCGATGCCGCCGGAGCCCTGCCAGACATCGCGGCGATGCTGGCAGAGAATGCCCGCGAAGGCGTCTTCGCCTTCCTCATTTCGCAGCGCCCGCTTACTGAATTACGGGAGGTGACCCACTGGCTCTACGGCCTGGATCGTTCCTGTGACGGGTTGGAGATTGACGCGGCCTGGTACGCCAAGGAAATCACCAAACATGAGCCCTACGTTCTGTTGCACGGAACCGTCAACGCAGATGGGAGCGGGCCGATGAAAAAGTGGGTAGAAGGCACTATACCGGCGCTTACCGACGCCTCCTCGATGCGCTCCTGCGTCAATCACAATGTTGTTCCAGAGCTCAATAGGGAAGAATTCTTTGCCATTTTCGCGCCGGGAAACCCACACCTGGATTCTGCCGAAGCAGAAGCCCTGAGCCGGCAAGCACGCGATACCGCGACTCAGTTTCGCGCCCAGGTGGCCGCGGCGAAAGGGAAGAAGCGCAAGGAACTCCTTGAGCACTTTGTGGATGATGCTCAGTGGGCGCTTCACCAGGTGGCGTCTGTGGAGGAAGCCGAAGAAGATGTAGAGCTGTTGGCATCATGCGCCGTGTGGCTGTCGACGACGTGGACGCGCGACCTCGTGGTGGGCATCTGTGCGGAGGCTGGCGAAACCGGTGCGTACCTTCTCCTAGCAGCAGCACGCACATTCGGCGAAGAATTACGGGCGAATGCTCTGACCCTGTTTGCCCTGGCACACATGGAACAGGAGTGGGACATCCTGGCTGGACCGGCACTGCAGCTCGTCACGGAAGAGTTCCCTAGTCACCGCTTAGGATCGTTGTTGTGCCAGGCTTATCGCCACGGGTTGCACGAAAAGATACGCGCTTCGATCCACACGGGCGCGCGCAAAGCTTTTGACAACGCGGTAGGGGATGCGGCCCAGGAGGGTGATGCTAACGCTGAGCGGAGTGCGCCCGCTCGCCGAGCTGCTGGGTAAAGTTCCACGCATCCGTCACGATGGTGGTCAAGTCGGTGCGGCTCGGATCCCATCCGAGCTCGGACTTAATCTTGTCCGAGGAGGCCACGAGGGTTGCGGGATCTCCTGCGCGGCGGGGCGCCAGCTCAGCGGGGATGGGGTGTCCGGTGACTTCGCGGCAGGCCTCAATGACCTGCTTGACAGAGTAACCGTCTCCGGAGCCGAGGTTATAGATGCGGTGTGTACCCGCAGCGTTGCTTTCAAGCGCGAGCACATGAGCGTCGGCCAGGTCACGGATGTGGATGTAATCGCGGACGGCGGTGCCGTCGGCAGTGTCGTAGTCATCGCCGAAAATGAAGATCTTGTCGCGATGGCCAAGTGCTACCTGCAATACAAGCGGAATGAGGTGGGTTTCCACCTCGCGGTTCTCGCCAATGCTGCCGTAGGCACCGGCGACGTTAAAGTAGCGCAACGACGTCGCCCCCAAGCCGTAGGCCTGGGCATATGAGGTGATCATGTAGTCGATTGCGAGCTTGGATGCGCCATAAGGATTCGTCGGCTTCGTAGGCATCGTCTCTGTGATCGGAACCTGTGCAGGCTCGCCGTACGTTGCCGCGGTCGAAGAAAACACAAGGTTGGTGACGCCGAATTCGCGCATGGCGTTGAGCAACTGCAGCGTCGTGACGACATTGTGCTGCCAATAGTCAGCCGGAGCCTCAACGGATTCGCCAACGAGGGAGCGAGCGGCAAAATGCACAACGCCGTCGAAGCCTCCTTCAGATAGCACTTCACGAGCGACATCGGCCACGTCACCCTCGACGAGGCGGGCCTGCTCTGGGATAGCTTCGCGGTTGCCGGTGGAAAAGTTATCGATGATGGTGACGTCGTGCCCCTTCTCCACGAGGACGGCCGCGCACACGCTGCCGACATAGCCGGCACCGCCAGTAACAAGTAGCTTCATCGCCTTAGTCCTCCTTGACTCGGATAGCGTGCGCGAGGTCGTCGACAAGCTCGACGGTGTGGCCCGACTCCGTGGTCAGCGTAATCGTTCCGCTTTCATTGACCACGGTAACCTTCGAACCAACCTGAATACCGCACGAGTAAAGCTCGTGGAAAGTCGAGTTATCCGCCTGCAAAACCTCGTTGATCTGGACGATGGTGGCTGCAGTCTTTTGCCCGGTGGGAAGATCGATGGCGCGAGTCCCCAGGTCGAGTTCCGCGGGGGTCATGCCAAGCTGCGCCAAACCTGGGATGGGGTTGCCGAAGGGGGAGCGGGAAGAATCCTCAAGAACGGCTATGACTCGCTTCTCTACCTCTTCGCTCATGACGTGCTCCCAACGGCAGGCCTCATCATGAACCTTGTGAATATCGAGGCCCAGGACGTCCGTGAGCAAGCGCTCAGCGAGGCGGTGCTTGCGCATGACATTGGTGGCCAGTTCGCGACCTTGCTGGGTGAGGTCGAGGCTGCGGTCCGTGCGCACGTGGAGCAGGCCATCGCGCTCCATGCGAGCCACAGTCTGGGACACAGTCGGCCCAGATTGCTCTAGGCGCTCTGCAATGCGAGCACGCAGTGGGGTAATTCCTTCCTCTTCGAGCTCATAAATGGTTCGCAGATACATTTCCGTGGTGTCAACTAGATCCCTCACGTGGGCTTACCTTTCTGCGTTGTCGGCGGTCCGTAGCCACATAGGTTTAGGCGCGGTAATAGGAGTGTATTAAGAGAATATCTTAAACAATAGCGTATTTTTTCAGGGCTTAGCGCACGCAGCGCTGCACGCTGCGCGGGGTGAATAGGAAGATATGGACAAAGAGATTCACGGCCCTCGAGAAATGACGAAAGCCACCGAGCATCGACCTCCCCGAGCCCAGCCAACAATTTAGGTGGGCAGGAGGGATGAACCTCGATGGCTAGCGCCAAGCTATGAAACAGAACTTAAAGCGCGTATTCGCGGAGACGATCGGCGCGGTTGCCCTCCCGCAGCTTGGCCATGACCTCGCGCTCAATCTGGCGAACACGCTCGCGGGAGAGACCGAACTTGCGTCCAATCTGATCGAGGGTGCGCGGAACACCGTCGTCCAAGCCATAGCGCAGGCGGATGACATCCTGCTCACGCTCCTCGAGGGAGCCGATGACGGAGCGGATATCAGAGTGGCGCATGGATGCCACCACGGCGGTTTCCGCATCGGTTGCCTCGGCATCCTCAATGAAGTCACCCAACGGTGCTTCTTCATCGGTGCCCACAGGCATATCCAGGGAGACGGGATCGCGAGACTGGCGCAGCAGCATTTCGATCTTGGACTCTTCGATGCCGGATTCCTCGGCCAGCTCCTCATTCGTAGCCTCGCGGCCCAAGGACTGATACATCTCGCGCTTGATGCGGGAAAGCTTATTGACCTGCTCTACCAGGTGCACCGGGAGGCGGATGGTGCGGGACTGGTCAGCCATGCCGCGGGTAATGGCCTGGCGGATCCACCACGTGGCGTACGTGGAGAACTTGAAGCCCTTGGCATAGTCAAACTTCTCCATTGCGCGAATCAGGCCCAGGTTTCCTTCCTGGATGAGGTCCAGCAGCGGCATGCCGCGGCCGGTATAACGCTTAGCCAGGGAGACCACGAGGCGCAGGTTAGCCTCGAGGAGGTGGGAGCGTGCCTTCTTGCCTTCGCGGGCGAGAATCTTGAGGTCGCGCTTCTCGGCGCGGGTCAGCTTCTCGGCATTGGCGAGCTTGTACTCGGCGTACAGGCCCACCTCGATTGCCTGTGCGAGCTCAACTTCGTCTTCGGCGCTCAACAACGCAGTCTTGCCGATTCCGTTGAGGTAAACGCGGACCAAGTCCGCGGAGGGATTGTCATTAGTCTGGTTACGGCGTGAGCCGCGGTCAACTTCCTGTCCGTCCTCGTCCTGGACGCTAGCAGCGGATGATGTGGCCATCTCATGCCTCCTAAGTTGCGGCTTGGTTCATCTCCTACAACGGACCTTCGGCGCAGATAGTTCCCACGGTTTGAAAAATGTTCACGCACCCCGGTCTGCGAGGTGGGTTTTAGGCCATTTTGGGGGAGGCGCGCCGAGGCTACACCTCAACGAGCACGGTAAACGGCCCTTCATTGACGGAGGAGACCTGCATCATGGCTCCGAAGCGACCTTCCTCCACGGTGATCCCGCGCTCCCGCAGGCGAGCGACAACCCCTTGGATCACCGGTTCCGCCGCGTCCCCGGGTGCGGCATCTGACCACGATGGCCGGCGGCCCTTCGCCGTTCGCCCGTAGAGAGTGAACTGGCTTACCACTAGCACTGGAGCTCCACTGTCAACCACGCTGGTTTCGCCCTCGAGAATGCGCAGCTCAGCGATCTTGCGTGCCATCGTGTCCATCCGCTCCTCCAAGGATGGCCCGTCGGCAGGACCAGCTTCGGCGCCTGCCGTGACATCGTCACGAGATACACCAATGAGCGCTAGGATGCCGCCGGTGTCGGGACAGCTGATGGAACCGACAACGTCGCCTTCTACCGTGACGGAAGCTTCAGAAACGCGGGTGAGAACAGCACGCATGGACGGGGATACACAACCTTTCTTGTGGAGAAGTTTTCAGTACGCAATGAGGCTGATGAGGATATAGCTAACGCGAACTACTCGGTGTTGCTAAAAGCTAGCAGCTCCGTGGGGATCAGCAGACCATGGCGGATGAGATCCACGATGGCAGGAAGCGCAGCACTCACCAGTGCGGTCTCATCAAAGCCTTGTGCGGCGGCGTAAAGCTCGATGGTTTCGCCGATGCTCAACCCATGCGGATTAAGCCCGGCGACGATAGCCGCGAGGTGCTCGTCGACATCATGCTGCCAGCGCGGACCGTCGGTCCGGCTCAATCGGAGCGCTGCGCGCTCAAAGCCCATGCCAAGCTCAGCATCTGGCAGGGCCACGTCCTCCCGAGCAACACTGGGGCGCAGCTGAACGTGCTTGGTCTCCAGTTCTCCCGGCACCAAAGCGCGCAGCCATTCGACGCGCGCAAAATACTCTTCTACTTCTGGTCCGAGTGGATCAATGAGCGGCTGTGACATTGTCTCCGCCAGAATGTCCGAGGGCTCGTCGTCCCCAATACGCTGGATGGCTACGAAACCAAACCCAATGCCGGTGACCTCATGGTCGCGGAAGTGCTCGAGCCAACGGCGCGAACGCTCCCTTCCCTCAGGGCTACGAACATCCACGGACTCATCGCTTAACCAGGTGGACACATACAGGGCAGGATCTGCCACGTCGCGTTGAATGATCCATGCGGCTACACCGGTGTCCGGTAACCACGAGGCAACCCGCTGTTGCCAGGACTCCTCGCCTTGATGAACCCACGCGGCGAGCACGTGCGCGGTTCCTCCAGGGGTGAGGTGTTCCACGGCTTGGGACACCACGAGCTCACTAGCACCATCGAGGTTGAGACCGGAATCTCGGTACACATGGCCGACCTCAGGAAGGCCCACCACGAATGGAGGATTGGCCACGATGCGGTCGAAGCGCTCGTGTTGTACCGGCTCGAACCACGAACCCTGGCGCAGTTCGACCCGTTCCTTTGCGTCCGCTGCAGCAACGGTAGCGCGGGCGAGCTCGAGGGCTCGCTCATGGACATCAGTAGCGACGATGCGCTCTGCAGAATCCAGCTGCCCCAGGACCTGCACGCCAGAGCCTGTGCCCAGATCCAGCACCGATGACACCGGAGTAGTGGGAGTCGAATGAAGTAGGGAAAGGCTGGCAGAGCCGACACCCAAGACGTGCTCGGGACCAGGAACGTGGTCCACGAGGGAAGCATCAACATCGGAAAACACCACGCGATTCTTGCCCACGATGACGTGCGGCCGAATGTCGTATGCCACGTAGACAGTGCCGTGATCGTCGGTAAGCGCGACACCGCTGTCAAGCAATTGGGTGGCTAGGCGGGCACCGAGGACGTCGGAAAGCAGCGTGGCCGGCACGTGCTCGTGCAACACAAAGATGCGGATGAGGCGGTCGAGACGGGAGTCGCCGCTAGCACCCAGCGCCACGGCCTCGGGCTCCCCGCGATGTAGGGCTTCGGTGTACTCCGGCCCTAAGTGTCCCGCGATGCCGTCCGCGCTGAATCCCGCGTCAGCAAAGACACGGGCGAGGTCGGCCGCAACATCCGCGACGGGGTTCTCTGGGTTCATCGCCGGGCCAAAAGGAGAAGGCTGTTGTGTACTCACAAAAGTGTCCTTACATTGCTTCGGGAGGGAAACGGTAAACGGTTAACGTCTAGTCTTCGTGGTCGATGGTGTTGTGCTTCGCCGAATCGTCGTGTGATGATGGCGCGCCGGGAAGCGCTCCATGGGACCGGCTTGTCAGTTGCTCGCGCTGGGCCTGCGCCATTTGCCGAGCCATAGCGGGCTTATAAACAGCCTTCTCGCGCTTGTCTTTCTTTTGACCCCGGCCATTGCCAATGACCACGGCGATCCAGGGGAGGGGGAAGGTGACGGCCACGACGAGTGCAGCGGGGATCCACCACTGCCAAACATAAACCATGGCCCCGGCTATCAGGAGGGATGGAACGCGTAAAAACTGCAGTATGGAGTAAATGATCTCGCGGCGATACCGGTCTTGACCCGGGGCGAGCTTGGCAGTCGTGATGAGGTGCGTTTCGCGCCCGAATCGGCGTCCGCGCCGCTGCCCCGAACGTGGGGTATGGCGGGCGTTATCGCGCGAGTTCGAAGGGGTCATGCCTACAAGCGTAGCTGCAGGACTCGCCAACTTCGATACCGATGCGGCATGATAGGGGGCGTGAGTACGACGACTAAGACTATTGAACGCCCTGATGTCCGCGAGGATACGTCGACCAACGACGACACCCCGAAGTTCTTCCACTACGTGAAGAAGAACCAGATCCTCGATTCCGCGGTCAACGGCAAGTACGTCGTTGCCCTGTGTGGAGAGACCTTCCCGGTGACCAAGCAAGCGAAGCCCGGCTCACCCGTGTGCCCAGACTGCGAGCGCATATACAAGAGCTTGCGCCGCCGTTAAGTCCGACGTCGACGCTCATCCTGCGTCGGCGTAAAACGAAACGTACGAAAAACTTCACAGAAGCGGGATGTTGGGATAACTAGAGGGGGAAAGTCGCTGACCGTGTCTACACAGACTCCAGCACAGAGATTTGCCAATAATGGTTCGCTGCGCGTGTGGCAACGCGCGGCTTTGGATAAGTTCCTAGCCACCAAGCCGCAGGACTTCATGGCGGTGGCAACGCCAGGCGCAGGTAAGACCACCTTCGCCCTGCGGGTGGCCACAGAGCTCATGGCGGACCGCACCGTAGAGCGCGTCATCGTGGTGGTGCCCACCGAGCACCTCAAAGTGCAGTGGTCGGAATCCGCCTCCCGCGTAGGTTTAGCGCTCGACCCCAAATTCACAAACTCCTCGGGAGTCAACCCCGCGATGGACGGTGTCGTGGTGACCTATGCGCAGGTGGGCATGCACCCGTACAAGCACCGCGCGGTTGCCTCAGCGCGGCGCACCCTGGTGATCCTTGATGAGATTCACCACGCCGGAGATGCCAAGAGCTGGGGCGATGGCGTGCGGGAAGCCTATGATGATGCGGAGCACCGCCTCGCACTGACTGGTACGCCCTTCCGCTCCGATGACTCGCAGATCCCCTTCGTGCGCTATGAGGAGGACGGGGAAGGCCACCTCGTATCCCGCTCTGATCACACGTATGGCTATGGCGATGCGCTTGCCGACGGTGTCGTGCGCCCCGTGGTCTTCCTCAGCTACTCCGGCGAATCCCGCTGGCGTGATAGCGCCGGTGAGGAACATGCGGCCCGGCTCGGCGATATTCTCAATCCGGAGCAGACAGCCCGCGCCTGGCGCACGGCCCTCGACCCGAAAGGCGAGTGGATCCCCACCGTCTTGCAGGCGGCGCACACGCGGCTGATGCAGATGCGCCGCAACATGCCGGATGCCGGCGGTCTGGTACTTGCTACCGACACGACAACCGCGCGCGCCTACGCCAAGATCCTCAAGCAGATCTCCAATACTCCAGTCTCCGTCATCCTCTCCGATGACCCAGGCTCCTCCGCGCGCATTGCGGAGTTCTCTGAATCCACCGACGAGTGGATGGTGGCCGTGCGCATGGTGTCGGAGGGCGTCGACGTTCCCCGCCTCGCCGTGGGCGTGTACGCCACCTCTGCCTCGACCCCGCTGTTTTTCGCTCAGGCCATCGGGCGTTTCGTGCGCTCCCGCATGCCCGGCGAGACGGCCTCCGTCTTCCTGCCCTCCGTGCCGGTGCTCTTGGGCCTTGCCGAGAACATGGAAAAGCAGCGCGACCACGTCCTGGGAGGGGAGAAGAACCCCGACAAGGAAGGCTGGGACGACGAGCTTCTGGAGGACGCTAACCAGAAGAAGACCGAGCCCGATATGCTCGAGCCTTCCTACGAGTCCCTCGGAGCGGAGGCAGAGTTTTCCGGGCTGCTTTATAACGGCTCGCAGTTCACGACGGGCAATATCACGGACGAAGAGGAAGACTTCCTCGGAATCCCCGGGCTTCTCGACGCCGACCAGGTCAAGGACCTCCTGCGCAAAAAGCAGTCCGAAGAGTTGGACCGCCGCGAGGCAGAAGAGAAGGCGCGCCGGGCTGCGGAAGCAGCGGAGGAACAACGCCGCAAGCTCTACGGCACCCCACATGCACCCAAGCGTGGGGCAGAGGCGTCGTCAAGCAGTGCTGGTTCCCAGCCAGGCGTGGTGGATGAGATTTCCGCGCTGCGCAAAGAGCTCAACACGGTGGTGTCTATCACCGCCCAACGCACCGGGCGCCCGCATGGTGCCATCCACACCGAAGCCCGCAAGGCCTGCGGTGGCCCGCCGACTGCGTTGTGCGACGCCGAGCAGCTGCGGGAGCGCATCGATTACCTGCGCAAGTGGTAGCCGGCGCGGCCGCGCTATCAACTAGTTGGTTGATGAGAAACTCAACCGGCTACGCGATGGAAACGCTGTGAGCGCGAAGCAGGATGGATAGCAGATGGTCTAAAGGCCAATCACCATCCTCGACGCAATCGCCACAGCAGCGTGGCTAGGAAGGAACACACAATGCAGTCCCTCTATAGAGCAGCCATCTTCTACCTTGTCATGGGGTTGAGCGCCGGCGTGTTCTACCGCGAGTTCACGCGCGCGAACGATTTCCCGGAGGGACAGTTCACCCAGCTAGGAGTGGCCCATACCCACCTCTTGGCGCTGGGGTTCATGATGTTCCTCATCTTCCTTGTGGTGGACAAGGTCTTCGCCGTGTCCCGCAACACGAAGCTTTTTAACTCCTTTTTCTGGTTCTACAACATTGGCGTTGTGCTTACCGTTGGAATGCTCATCTGGCACGGTAGCTTAACTGTGCTGGGGGAGGAATCGACCGCGATGATCGCCGGAATCGCCGGCCTCGGACACATCTTCATCACGGTGGGTCTGGCACTCTTCCTCGTCGCACTTGGCCGCGCATTGAACGAGCCCGCTAACCCTGCCGCCGCAACTTCTGTGAGCGCCTAGCTATGCCCGCGGCTACAACAGAATCCAGCACGGTGGCACCAACCCGCCGTGACTGGATAAGCCTTGCGGTTTTATCGGTAGGTCTGGGCCTCATCGTCCTCGACGGCACCATCGTCGGCGTGGCATTGCCCGCCATCATCACGGACCTCAACCTGGATATTACCCAGGCACAGTGGGTCAACAGCCTCTACGCGGTGGTGCTTGCCGCACTGCTACTGTCCACAGGAAAAATCGCGGATAGTTGGGGCCGCAAACGAGCTTTCCTTCTCGGCCTCGCCGTATTCGTAGCAGGCAGCGTGTGGGCTGGTTTCTCCGAAACAGCGGGAATTCTCATCTCGGCACGTGCCGTGCAGGCAGTGGGCGCGGCTTTTATCATGCCCTCCACCCTGTCCACCGTGAACGCCGTATTCCGCGGGAAGTATCGTGCGGCCGCATTCGGCGTCTGGGGCGCCGTCATCTCAGGCGCTGCTGCCGTAGGCCCTCTAGCCGGCGGCGCGCTTACTCAGTGGGTGTCCTGGCACTGGATCTTTCTGGTCAACGTCCCCATCGGCCTTTTCGTGGCCGGTGGAGCGGTCCTTACCGTCCGGGAAACCCGCAACCCAGAGACTCGCCCTGGAGTCGACGTCGACGGCGCGCAGCTGAGCGCGATTGCCTTTGGGGCCCTTGTTTTCGCTGTCATCGAGGGGCCCAGCCTTGGCTGGTGGACACCGCAAGCGGAGCTGACTGTGTTCGGGTGGACGTGGCCTACCACCGCGTCGGTATCCGCTGTGCCGGTGGCGCTACTCATCGCCGCGGTCGGATTCACTTTGTTTATCCGTTGGGAGAAGCACCGCGAAAAGGTTCAGCGCTCCGCACTCTTGGACTTGGGGCTATTTTCCTATCCGACGTTCTCGTGGGGAAATACCACCGCCGGTGCGGTAGCCATCGGGGAGTTCGCCATCATCTTCGTCTTGCCGTTATACCTCATTAATGCGTTGGGCTTAAGCGTAATGTCTGCCGGCCTTGTGCTCGCGGCGATGGCCGTCGGAGCCTTCATTTCAGGTGCAGCCGCACGCCACGTCGCTGGGCGCTTCGGCGCCCCTGGCACCGTACTCATCGGCCTGAGCCTCGAGGTCGTCGGTGCTCTCATACTCGCGCAAATTCTCGGTCCCGACACCAGCGGATGGCTCATCGCGCTGCCGCTTGTGATCTATGGAGTGGGCCTAGGATTCGCTTCTGCGCAGTTAACCGGAACCGTCTTGCGTGACATCCCCGTGGAAAACTCGGGCCAAGCTTCCGCGACACAGAGCACAGTTCGTCAAATTGGTTCTTCCCTGGGAACCGCGATTTCCGGTTCGGTCTTTTCCGTCTCGCTAGCGCTGTCTCTGCCGAAGGCGCTTAATACCATTGGCTTCGATGGTCCGGCTGCGGAAGGAATAGCGGAAGCAGCGCGTCAATCGGCTGGGTCGAGTATCGCTGGGCTGCGTGCGCAGGGTGCCGCCAGTCCCTTCGGAGAGGAGACTGCCGTGTTGGTCCGAGCACTCAGCGACGGTATGAGTGATGCAGCGCGTTGGTCATTGCTGACCGCAGTTGCGTTCTTAGGGCTCGGTTTTATTGGTGCGTTGCAGGTCCGCAAAGCAGCGCAGGGCTAAGCAAGGGGGCGTAGCCCACGGTGTTGGCGCAACGGTTTCAGCGAAACATCCAGCAGCGAAGGGTAGGCTCGGCAGCATTGTGAGAAGAGTGCTCTAGGCCAAAGACAACCTAAGGAGATGGATGATGAAAAAGCTCGTCAACTCGCCGGACAACGTAGTAGCCGAATCAGTAGAAGGCTTCGCGTTAGCCCACGGTGACATTGTGACTCGCAACACGGAACCGCTGTTTGTTGCCCGCGCACAGAAGAAAGAACACGGCAAGGTGGCTATTGTCTCCGGTGGTGGTTCTGGGCACGAGCCTTTGCACGCGGGTTTCGTTGGTTACGGCATGCTGGACGCGGCGGTGCCGGGCGCCATGTTTACGTCGCCTACACCGGATGCAATCCAAGCAGCCACCGAAGCGGTAAGTGCTGGGGCGGGCGTTCTTTACATCGTCAAGAACTATACCGGCGATGTTCTCAACTTTGATACGGCAGCCGAGCTGGCTGACTTCGATGATATTGAGGTCAGCCAGGTCATCGTCGACGATGATGTCGCGGTGGAGGATTCTACGTTTACCGCCGGACGCCGCGGCGTGGCAGGAACCTTGTTGGTAGAGAAGCTGGCAGGTGCCGCAGCCGAGCGCGGCGATGATCTTGCTGCGGTGACAGCGGTGGCTAAGAAGGTAGTGGAGAATACCGCGACCATGGGCGCGGCACTGAGCGCCTGCACGGTGCCGCACGTGGGCAAGCCCTCCTTCGACCTTGGGGAAGACGAAGTCGAACTCGGCGTGGGTATCCATGGCGAGCCGGGCCGCAAGGAAATTCCACTGGTTTCTGCCGATGACGTTACTGATCACCTACTCGACCCCGTCTTGGCAGATCTTAAGCTGAGCGAGGGGGAGCGCACCATCGTCGTCGTCAATGGCATGGGCGCCACCCCGGCCTCTGAGCTGTACGTGGTCTACCGCCGCGTGGCCCAGCGTCTCCAGCAGGCTGGCATCGCCATTGAGCGCTCCCTCGTGGGTAACTTCGTCACCAGCCTGGACATGGCTGGGTGCTCTGTTACCGTCATGCGAGCGGACGACGAGGACCTCGCGCTTTTCGACGCTCCCTGCCACACCTCCGCACTACGCCAAGGAATGTAACAATCTAACTATGACGAATTCTGAAACTCTTTCAAGCGCGTGGGCACAGGAATGGATGAAAAGCTGTGCCGAAGCCGCGCGTGAACACCGTGAGGAGCTCATCGAGCTCGACCGTGCCATCGGCGATAGCGACCATGGAGAAAACGTCGACCGTGGTTTCCGCGCCGTCGTCGACAAGGTTGCTGCGGATATCTCTTCGGATGACTCAACGGTCGCTGATGTACTCAAACTAACCGCGAAGACTCTCATGTCCACCGTCGGCGGAGCCTCCGGCCCATTGTTGGGCACCGCCTTCTTGCGTGCGGCGAAGGCCGCCGGCACCGGTGACATTGATGCTTCTACGACGGCTGCGCTTATTGAGGCCGCCCTCGAGGGAATCATGACCCGCGGCAAAGCAACGGAAGGGGAGAAGACCATGGTCGATGCTTGGGCGCCAGCGGCGCGCGCTGCCCGCGACGCCGCCGATGCCGCACAGAGCCCCGCCGAGGTCTTGCGCGCGGCTGCCGACGCGGCCGCAGCCGGCGCGGACGCTACTATCCCGATGGTTGCGACTAAGGGACGCGCTTCCTACCTGGGCGAGCGTTCTGCCGGGCACAAGGATCCGGGTGCCGCCTCCTCGGCGCTTTTCCTCGCTGCGGCTGCTGACGCCGCCGACACTACTGGGAAGGGGGCGTAGAGCATGGCACAGCCGCGCGTTGGACTCGTTCTCGTTTCGCATTCCGCGAAGCTCGCAGAAGGATTGGCTGAGCTCGCCGCCCAGATGGCCGCTGATGTCACCATCCTTCCTGCAGGTGGCTTGGAAGACGGCAGTATCGGAACGTCCTATGACTTCATCGAAGGCGCTATCAGCCACGCCATAGGTCAAGGTCTCAGCGTTGTTGTGCTCACGGACTTGGGCTCGGCAACGATGACCGTCGAATCGGTTCTGGAGTTTCTGGACGAAGAGCAAGCACTGTTCGTTGATGCCCCACTGGTCGAGGCCACTATCGCTGCGGCAACCGCCGCCCAGCAAGGCGATGATCTGGGGGCAGTTGCTGACGCCGCTAGACGAGCTATCGAGGCTTTAACTCCTCAGCAGCCTGCTGCTCCCGGGACTGTGCGCGAGCAAGACCAAGAGGAAGATCCACATCGATACTCGCTGACTGTGACCATTGCCGATGAAGCAGGACTCCATGCCCGTCCCGCGTCCAAGATCGCTGAAATGGCGGCTGAAGCAGAGGGCGATATCGTCCTTACCTATAACGGTGAGGCAGTAGAGGCAGACTCCGCGATGATGCTGATGTCGCTCGGTGCTTGCCAGGGTGCATCGGTGACCATTAGCGGAGATGTCTCCGATAAGGAAGTCATCGACCGGATTGCCACGGCCATCGAGCTGGGGCTCGACGGTTAGAAGCGTGCCCCGAATGGTGCGGCGTGCGGGCACCGTCCCCCGCATGAAAGGACGCTTCCACTGCCTTCGAATAAGGTAAAGGCAGCGTCCTAGTTGAGTTCTCTTGAAAGCGGGGAATCCATGAACCAGCCCGATTACGTACAGGCTTATCCGAATACTTCCCCTTATTCCTCTGCGGGCTCGCACGCGCCGCCGATAGAACACCCTTCCACGCCGAATCCCCTCGCGCCGTGGGTACTGGGGCTGGCGGTGCTTCCGCCACTCGTCATCATCGTACTGTCACTCTTGTGGGGTGCAGTGGGATTCTTGTCGTCGATGCTGACGATCTTTACCGGATGGTGCGCGGTGGGGTTGGGGATCGTGGCGCTCATCCTCGGATCAGGGCGAAGCCCGGAGCATAGGCGAACCGGCATCACAGTGTCCGGGATGATCATCGGATTCTGCTGGAGTTGCATCGCACCGTTCGTTCCCATGGCCATGATGGTGGTCATGGGACTCAATCCCTAGAGCTGTTAGGAAACCCAGAGCCCTGGAACATACAGAAAGAAAAGTGGCGGCGAGGAAAAGATTTCCTCGCCGCCACTGTCGTGTCCGCGGGCTTAGTCGAGATAGTCTCGCAGCACCTGGGAGCGCGAAGGGTGGCGCAGCTTGGACATGGTCTTGGACTCGATCTGGCGAATACGTTCGCGGGTGACACCATAGACTTGGCCGATTTCGTCTAAAGTGCGCGGCATGCCATCGGTGAGGCCGAAGCGCAGACGAACCACGCCCGCCTCACGTTCAGACAGGGTCGTGAGCACGTCCTGCAGCTGGTCTTGCAGCAAGGTGAAGGAGACCGCGTCGACAGCAATGACGGCCTCGGAGTCCTCAATGAAGTCACCCAGCTGGGAGTCACCCTCATCACCGATGGTCTGGTCCAAGGAGATGGGTTCACGAGCGTACTGCTGGATTTCCAGCACCTTTTCCTCGGTGATGTCCATTTCCTTCGCCAGCTCCAGCGGCGTGGGCTCGCGGCCCAAATCCTGCAGCAGCTCTCGCTGGATGCGGCCCAGCTTGTTGATGACCTCGACCATGTGCACAGGAATGCGGATGGTGCGTGCTTGGTCTGCCATCGCGCGGGTAATAGCCTGACGGATCCACCAGGTGGCATACGTGGAGAACTTGTAGCCCTTGGTGTAGTCAAACTTCTCAACAGCGCGGATGAGACCCAAGTTGCCTTCCTGGATGAGATCCAAGAAGGCCATGCCGCGGCCGGTGTAGCGCTTGGCCAAGGACACCACGAGACGCAGGTTTGCCTCGAGAAGGTGGTTCTTCGCCTTGCGGCCATCACGAGCGATGGCACGCATGTCACGCTTTTCCATGGGGGAAAGCTTGGCGGCCTTGTCGCCTTCGGCACGGGCCTTTTCCATCTCATCCATGCGGTACTGAGCGTAGAGGCCAGCCTCGATTCGCTTGGCGAGGGAGACCTCTTGCTCGGCATTGAGCAGGGCGACCTTACCGATTTGCTTCAGGTAGGCGCGGACAGAGTCTGCCGACGCGGTCAGCTCCGCATCTTTGCGGGCTTGGCGCAGGGCTGCGGACTCATCCTCGTCCCAGACCGAGGAACCATCGTCCTCGTCCTCATCAGCGTCGTCGCCCTCGAGGTCATCATCGTCGTCGCCGAACTCGTCTTCATCATCCATCTCGGCGTTGTCCGGATCGAAATCGATATCGGCATCGTCAGTGGTGTCGGCGTCCAACTCGTCGGTCTGATCCTCGGCGAGATCCTCGGAAGACTTGGCAGCTTCAGGCGACGTTGCCTTTGTGGCTGCTGACTTACGCACAGTCTTCTTGGCCGCCTTTTTTGTGGCCTTTTGTGCAGACTTGCGGGTGGTCTTCTTTGTTGCCTTCTTGGCCGTCTTTTTAGCCGTTTTCTTGGCTGTCTTTTTGGCTGTCTTTTTCGCGGTTTTCTTGGCCGTTTTCTTAGCGGTCTTTTTTGCCGTCTTTTTGGCGGTCTTCTGTGCAGGTGCAGATGCCTCGGAGGTGCTCTCGCCCGCGCCGAGTACCTGGTCTGAAGAATCAGTGGCTGCCACGTACGCCCTTTCGACTTGCTCTCTGAGTGGAAACTATGGGGACGCGCAAGTTAGTCGCGACTAGTCCCCGATGCTAGCCCGCCTCCGAGATGAGCAGGGGAGGCGCGCCGCTGGATATTGGATAATCGACAGCCCAGTATAGATCATTTCTTGCACTAGGCGGTGACTGGGGTCAACTCGGAAATGCTGGCCCCCGGTTGCCTTATGGGCGAATACCTTCTTGTGCTGCCATGGCTGCGCCTACTATACCGGCGCGATTGCGAAGCTGAGCTGCAACGACGGGCGTTTCGATGCGGAGGTGCTCTCCCCACTTGTCAAACTTGCGGGAAATTCCTCCGCCGATGACGAAGGCTGAAGGGTTAAACAGGGCCTCATACTCGTGGAGTACGCGGTTGACGCGCTTCGCCCACTGCTTGGTTTTGAGCCCCTCGCGGTCCTTGACGGCTGAAGAAGCTTGGTGCTCCGCCTCCTTCTCGCCAACGATGAGGTGCCCAATCTCCGTATTGGGGAAAAGCTGGCCATCTAGCAGGAAAGCGGAACCAATACCAGTGCCCAAAGTGAGGAAGATGACGGGGCCGGAGCGCGCAATCTCGTCGCCATAAGCCACCTCGGCGAGGCCGGCCGCGTCGGCGTCGTTAAGCACGGTAAAAGGAACGTCGAGGTATGAGCTCAACAATTCCTGTGCATCCGTGCCGATCCAGGATTTATCAATGTTTGCCGCGCTGCGGATTACCTGGTCCTTTACCACCGCTGGCATGGTAATGCCGACGGGACCGTCCCAGTTCTTCTCTTCGATGATCTGGGCAATCACCTTGGCGACGGCGTCCGGCGTTGCGGGCTGGGGAGTAGCAATCTTGAGGCGGTCACCAACGAACTCTCCCGTTGCGAGGTCGACTTCGGCACCCTTGATGCCAGAGCCTCCAACATCGATGCCGAAGGCGTGGCCTTCGTGCTGCGGGCTCGGTTTCGTGTCCTGGTGCTGTGATTCATGGGCGGTCATACCGACAGTCTATGTGGGCCCGCGCGATGATGCGGCATGATCCGAGGGATGAAAAGGGCAGTAGCGGTAGTGCCGTGCGGTTTGCGGTGCGTGACGCGCTTTTTGGGCTGGCGGTAAGCACAGACTGTGATGAAATTCTTGCGGCCCGCTATAGAGCTGGAATCAGCAGGTCACAGGGGTGAAGGAGGAGTAATAGGGGGTAGGATAGTGCAGGGTTTGGTGCCCCCACGGCGGGGCGAGTGTGACACAGAGGCCAGTCTGGTTTAGGATGCCGTCGATAAATACACATACCTATCGATCTGACTCACAGGGGCAAGCATTATGGCCACGGATTATGACGCACCGCGTCGCCGCGCTGAAGACGACCTCGAGGCCGATTCCCTCGAGGGCCTGAAGGCGGCTGAAAGCGATAACAATGGCATGGATGACGATGGAGAAATCGTCGAGGCCTTCGAACCGCCGTCAGTGGACCTGACCGGTGAAGAGCTCAACGTCACCGTCGTTCCGCGCAAAGAAAACGAGTTCACCTGCTCTGTATGTTTCTTGGTGCAGTCCAACAAGCGCCTTGACCATGAAGAGGACGGCGAGCCAATCTGCATGGACTGCGCCTAGTAGGCCAGTTTCACCGAGGCGTGGCTGAGGCCTTAATTCAAGCCTTAATTGCTGCGCCTTGTAGCTGCTGCGGCCTGCTCGGGGACAAAGGCTGCGAGGAGTTTTTCGGGGTTGGTGGATCCGATGAGCCAGTAGGGCGTTGGATCTTCGGGGTCATCGAGGACGAGCATGACGTGTTCGGGTACCCAGCCGTGTGTGACGAGGAAGGCAGCCGGATCGAGCTGTGGACCGAGCGCGTTGCGGCGTGCAGTGGCCGGCACCGCGGTACTGCGGGCGACAACATCGTTCGGCAGCTGCGCGTCCTTGACGGTGAGCCACCGTGTGCCGTCGGCATCCTGTTCCACCTGCACCACCGTGTTGGACCATGTCAGCAGGACCCACGCGGCGATGGCACTGAGCAGGATGGCGGGGACGATGACCCACATGATTCCACGGTTGAGGCTGACTGTGGCGGTGGAGATCGCTACAACAAAGGCCGTCATCAGCCACCAGTACCACGGCACCCATTGGCGCTCACGGTAGAGGATCACTGGGGAAGCGGCTGGTGCCGAGGGGGAAGCAGACGAAGAACTCGAAGTCATGACCTTCGAGTCTAGCCGTCGGGGAAGGGGAGAGCCCAACACGCAGAGTAGGCGCGGCTGCCAGGCTGACGCGGCTTCCAGCCCTGACGGTTGGGGATGGAGGGGACAAGGTAGGCTGGGCCGCGTGAATGAGCAACACCCTCTCGTAGATCCAGTTAGTCCCTTCGGCGACATTCAGGTCAAGCGCCTTGATAAGGAGCTTCCGCTACCGCATCGCGCTCACGGCGGCGATGCGGGCGCGGATCTCTACGCTGCTCACGACGTTACTTTGCGGCCCGGCGAGCGCGCTCTTGTCGGTACGGGCATTGCCCTTGCCCTGCCGATGGGCACGGTAGGCTTGGTCCACCCGCGCTCGGGCCTGGCGGCCAAGCACGGCATCTCCGTCGTGAATACCCCCGGCACCATCGACGCCGAGTATCGCGGTGAGATTAAAGTATGCCTCATTAATCACGACCCAGAGGAGACCTTTGAGGTCACGCGGGGAATGCGTATCGCGCAGTTGATTGTCCAACGCGTGGAGCTGGTGGGCTTCCAGGAAGTCGAGGAACTTGATGACACCGCTCGTGGCGACGGCGGGTATGGATCAACCGGCGTTAACTAAGTTCAACAAAGCAGACACGGAATGAGGAAGGCTTAAACTATGGCGATGTGGCCCTTTGGAAAAAAGAAGAAGAACTCTGCCGTCCACCAGGAAGAGGCGGCTACCGAGGCCGTGGCCGAGGACACCACCACAGTGAACCCGGCAGCGGAGAACGCAAACGATGGCGCCACTGAGGCCGCTCCCGAGCCAACCACTGGTCTTGTCCGTGAGGATGAAGATGATGCTCAAGCTTCTCTAGCCGTGAAGGCTGTGGCTCACGATGCCATCAACGGCGACATGGGTCCCTACGATGGCGATAATGTCGACATCGCTGAGTTTAACTTTGAGGACTTCTCCGTAGGCCTGTTGGATCTGGGCTCACTGCGCATCCCGCTGCCGAAGGGCTCACAGGTCCAGGTGGAGATGGGCCAGGAAGGCCCGCGCATGCTCCACATTCTCACCCCACACGGCCGCATGACCCCAGTGGCCTTTGCCGCGCCGCGCACGCCGGGGCAGTGGGCGGAGTCTGCGGAGGACATCATCAAAGGCTTGGAAGCCGATGGTTTCGCTGCCCACCCGGAGGATGGCCCGTGGGGTTCTGAGATCGTTGGCAGCAGCGAGAAAGGCGGCATACGCATCATTGGTGTAGAGGGGCCGCGGTGGATGTACCGCCTGACCCTGGCCGCACCTGCCGGCAAGGAAGAGGAATTGGCGCAGCTAGGGCGCGAAGTCGTTGCCCGCACCTTTGTCTACCGCGGTGAGGATCCCATCCTGGCTGGCAGCTCCCTGCCTGTCACGCTTCCGCAGCAGCTGGCTGAGCAAGTTCAGCAGGCGCTGAAGGAACGCCAGCAGCAGGCCGCGCAGGCAGCCAGCGCGGATAGTGCAGCGCCAGCGGACACGGCCACGGAAACAGAAAAGACCGCGGAGTCCCAGGCCCGCGAGCAGTTGCGCGACCTCGAAGACAACGAGAACAAGTAGCGCACTTCAGCCTGCCGGCCAGACCCCTCCGGCACTACCGAAAAGGACCCCTTAAGCACGTGACCAGCCCTACTCCCGAAGAGCGCGAGCCTTACCGCCCCCCGGCGTCTGCGCATGACCCCGATACCACCGAGCGCGCTACTGAACCTGCCCCTGAGCCATCCTCGAATCCTGGCGCCGACATGGCGGCAGGACAAGCGACGGTGTCGCCAGAAGCTGATCCGGAGCCGTCGTTGCTCGACCAGATGGGTGGGCTGACCGGGCTCGTGTCTGCGACCCTGCCCGTGCTGGTTCTCATCCCGGTCAACAACGTCTGGGGGTTGGGGCCGGCGCTTGTTGCGGCACTGGGCGTGGCGCTGGCTATCAGCCTGTGGCGCCTTGCCCGCAAGGAAACCCTGCAACCAGCTTTTTCTGGTCTGCTGGGCGTGGCCATCTGCGCCGGAATCGCGTGGTTTACCGGGGATGCCAAAGGCTATTTCCTCTACGGAATTTGGATGTCGCTCGTGCTGTTCATCGTCGCGATCGTTTCCATTATTCTGCGCTGGCCGCTTGTCGGCGTGGTATGGAAAGGCCTCAACGGTGAGGACATGGGGTGGCGCACAGTGCCACGGGCGCGACGCTCCTATGCCTATGCCACCGCCGGGTGGGCGACGGTGTTCATCGCCCGTTTTGCGGTGCAACGCGCGCTCTACGATGCCGATGCCACCACAACGCTTGGTATCGTCCGCATTCTCATGGGCTGGCCGTTAACGGGTATTGTCACCCTCCTCACTATCTGGATGGTGCGCCGCGCGAATGCCGCCGTGGAGGAAGCACAGGGCAGCGACACTACGTCGCAGGGCGGCGACAACTCTAAGGAGAAGATCCATGACCGCGACTGATCACAACTTTGCGAAAGATCAGAGCGCCGCTGCCGGAAGCCTGAGCAAAGGGCAGTCATTCGACACCACCATCGAACGTATGGGGCACGGCGGTGTCGGAATCGGGGCGGCCCCCGACGGACGCGTGTGCTTCGTCTCGGGTGCCTTCCCCGGCGACCATGTCACGGTGACTGCGACCAAGGTGAAGAAGTCCTTTGTGGAAGCCGCGCTGAGTTCCGTCGTACAACCTGGGCCCTACCGTGTCGAGTCTGTGTGCCCGGCCGCGCAGCGTGGCGCCGGCTGTTGTGACTTCGCTGAGCTCGATCCCGCGGCGGAGCCAGACATCAAGGTCGCAGTCTTGCTCGATCAGCTGCGCCGCGTGGCTCACATCGAGGATGCTCCCGACGTCGAGACCATCGATGTGGCACCGCATCGCGGGTGGCGTACGCGGGTGCGGTTGGGCGTCGACAAGCAGGGCCGTGCTGGTCTGCGCAAGCGTGGCTCCACGGAGCTCGTCACCGACGTTGCGTGCAGCCAGCTGATTCCGGGGCTCGTCGACGGCCTAGTGGGGCCTGATGCCCGTACCTTTAATCCAGGTGCAGAGGTAATCGCGGTCATGGATAGCGACGGCAATAGGCACGTCGTGGAAACCCGGAAGGCGCCGCGGGGGCGGCGAATCGAGACCATTCGAGAGGTCATCGAGGCGCCAACTGAGAATGTGGTGCAGCGTGCTGACGGCCACGAGTTCCGCTTCCCGCCCACCGCTTTTTGGCAGGCGCACGTCGGAGCACCGGACGTTTACACCAGCCTTGCACGCGAGTGGCTCGGCGCAGAAGGCCACGGGAACGGCGGTGAACCTGAGGCAGCGGACGAGCCCGCTGTACATGCAGTGGCCTGGGATCTGTATGGCGGCGTTGGTCTGTTCGTTCCCGCGCTCGCAGATGTCACCACACCCCAGGGCGGGCACACGGCCGTGTATTCCGTCGATTATTCGCCCGCAGCAGCGGCGCCGCAGCCGGGGCTCGCAGGCATTGACGTGCACTTCCGCACCGCCAAGGTGGAGCAGGTGGCCAGCCAGCTTCCGCAGCCGGCGTCGGTGATTTTGGATCCGCCGCGTACCGGTGCTGGCAACGACGTGGTGGCCGCTGTCGCCGCGGCAAAGCCGCAACGCATCCTGCATATCGGTTGCGATCCCGCTACGTTCGCCCGGGACTTGGCTGCTTGGTCGGAGCATGGTTACCGCGCGAAGCGCCTCGCCATGGTGAATGCTTTCCCCGGAACGCATCACTTTGAAACCCTGGCACTCCTGGTTCCACTGGCCTAGGGCGCACAGGGGGCGCCGCGGGAGTGGTCGGGCAATGATTGACGCGTCACGCGTGTCAACGGGTACGGTGGTAAAGAAGAAAACGATCGATGAAGGGGTTTAAGGCAAGCTCTATGGGCATTCTGGATTCCATTCAATCACCAGGCGATCTTAAAGCCCTGAGCAAGACGCAACTGGTTGAGCTCGCGGCGGAAATCCGTCAGCGCCTTATTGAGAAGGTGTCCGCTACAGGCGGCCACCTAGGCCCTAACCTGGGCGTCGTGGAGCTCACGGTGGCGATCCATCGCGTCTTCGATTCCCCGCGCGATCCCATCGTCTTCGACACGTCACACCAGTCCTACGTGCACAAAATGCTCACGGGCCGCGCCTCCCAATTCGATACTCTGCGTCAGAAGGGCGGTTTGTCCGGCTACACGGATCGCGCAGAGTCAGAACACGATTGGACCGAATCCTCGCACGCCTCGGCAGCGCTATCCACGGTGGACGGGCTCTCCAAGGCTTTCAAGATTCGGGGTGAATCCCACCGCAATGCCGTGGCGGTCGTGGGCGATGGCGCCCTTACCGGCGGCATGTGCTGGGAAGCCCTCAACAACATTTCTGCCGACAAGGACCGCAACGTTGTCATCATCGTTAATGACAATGGGCGTTCCTATTCGCCGACGATCGGTGGCCTCTCAGAGAATCTGGGGCGCATTCGTGCGCAGCACGGATACGACGAGTTCATGGCGCTGGGCAAGAAGCGCCTCAAGTCCATGGGTTGGGTAGGCGAGCGCACCTTTGATGCATTGCACGCGGTCAAGGAGGGTGTGAAGTCGACCGTCATGCCCACGGAGATGTTCCCGGAGCTGGGCATCAAGTACATTGGCCCGATTAACGGCCACGACATTGAGGCAGTTGTGCGGGCGCTGAGCTACGCCCGCGACTATGACGGTCCCATCATCGTGCACACGGTCACCGAGAAGGGGCATGGCTTTGCTCCTGCGGTCAACGAGCCGAAGGACCAGATGCACTCCACCGGCGCCATCGACCCGGTCACCGGTGTATCTAAGGGACAGAAGCAACCGGGGTGGACCGCGGCGTTCTCGGAAGAATTGATCAAGGCGGGCCACGCCCGCGAGGACATCGTTGCCATTACTGCCGCCATGGCTGGGCCGACGGGGCTAACCCCCTTCCAAGAGGAGTTCCCGGAGCGCTTTTTTGATGTCGGCATCGCTGAGCAGCATGCCATGGCTTCTGCATCCGGTCTGGCGCTGGCCGGGATGCACCCGGTGGTGGCGGTGTACTCTACGTTCCTCAACCGTGCGGTGGACCAAGTCATCATGGACATTGCGCTGCTCAAGCTGCCAGTGACCATTGTCCTCGACCGCGCCGGTGTCACGGGCTCTGATGGCGCTTCACACAACGGTGTGTGGGATATGGCGCTCATGAGCATCGTCCCCGGCATGCGCATCGCCGCCCCGCGCGATGGTGCCCGCCTGCGGGAACTCTTTAACGAAGCCATCGCAATCGAGGATGGCCCGACCGTGGTGCGCTTCCCCAAGGGCAACCTCCTTGATGACCGCGACGAACTCAAGCGGCTCGATGACGGGGTAGACATCCTGAGCTATTCCGATGCTGCTGCCGCTACGGAGGAGGCTACTGATGTGCTTATCGTCGCCATCGGTGCCATGAGCGCGCGTTCCCTGGGTGCAGCTGAGCTGCTCGAAGCCCAAGGCTTCAACGTGACCGTCGTGGACCCGCGCTGGCCGGTACCGGTACCGCAATCCATCATCGCGTTGGCGGCCGATCACGATCTCGTGGTGACGGTGGAGGATGGCATCCTGCGGGGCGGTGTGGGGTCCATGGTGGCCGAGGCCCTCGACGCCGCCGATGTGGACACTCCAGTACACAGGCTCGGCGTACCCGGCTGCTTCCCCAAGCATGCCAGCCGTGGAGAAATCCTCGAGGACTTTGGCTTGACCCCGGAAGGCATCGCGAACTCAGTACGTGAGTGGGTAGCTGCACGCGATGCTGAGGAGTCTGCTAAGAGCGCGGGGGAGTAGGGCGCATCCGGGCTAACCCGCGCTGCAGGAGCGGCGTGGCCAGCTCGACTTGCCAGTCGCGCGCGCCCTGGGAGCGCAGGAAATCGGGGATATCGGCATCTTTTGCGATCTCCCCCGCGACGCCGCCTTCGGGCCCGAACGCTGCCCACACCGCTGTACGTATCAGACTGGGTTTGAGGATCAGCTCGTAGCTCATGCGCAGTTCGTCACCGAGGTCCTCGAAGTCATGGCGGATCTCGCAGTAGAGCTGCCACAGCTCGGGAAAATCCCGGTTAAATACTGATTTGGAGGGCACCGGGCGGGGGCTGCGCAGCGGCTTTGGCCACTCCTGGCGCGGGCTATCCAGCGCAGTCGTGACGGCATCGAGCCAGCGCAACGTAGCCCCACCGCGGCGGCGGGGGAAACCTTTAATCTGATTGATGTCGTGCGGGGTGCGAGGCACGCGGCGCGCTATGTCCACGAGCACGCGGTGCGGCAGCACCCGGTTGGGGGCGATGTCCTGGGAACGTGCGATGGATTCGCGGCGTTGCCACAACTCGCGAGCCACGGCGAGCTGTTCGCGTGTGCGTAGCGAAGACACACCTTTCAGCTCCCGCCACGTTCGAGGCTCAGGGCCGGTAATCCCGGCATGCTCGTCGACGATCCGGTCGAATTCTTCAAAGGCCCAGTCGAGTTTGTCTTCTTCCGCAAGGATGTCTCGCAACGTCACAGCAAGTTCGTTGAGCAGCTCCACGTCGAGCGCCGCGTAGTTGCGCCATGTCCGGGGAATGGGTGTTTGGGACCAATCGGAATCGCCGTAACCCTTTTCCAGTTCGACGTCGAACAGCTCCAGCACCATCGCCCCCAGGTTGGGATGCGCAAAACCGGCGAAGCGGGCGGCAAGCTCGGTATCGAACAGTGTTCCGGGGTGTAGCCCCAGCCAGGCCAGACAGGGGAGATCGGAAGGGGCGGCGTGGACTACCCAGTCCTGGCCGTTGAGCACCGGCGCTAGCGCGGAACTCAGTTCATGCCGACGATTCTCCGGGGCAAACAAAAGCGTGCCTGCGCCTTCCCGGCGAATTTGCACTAGAAAGGCGCGGTCATCGAAGCGGTAGGCCGACGCGCGTTCGGTATCAATGGCGAAGGGTCCAGTCCCCGCGGCTAGGCGCGCAGCACCCGCCTGGAACTCACGGGGAGAAAGCAGGACTTTTGGCGTGCCGTCGACGGGGACCTGGCGCAGTTCGCTCATGTTAGCGCCCGAGCTCGGTGACGCCTTCGGGCGGCAGGCCTGCGACGAGAGAAAGCACCTGTGCAAAAGCTTCGACGTGTGGAGCAAGATTCAGGCCGGCTGCAGTCCAGGACGCGCGCATTTCCAACTGATAGGCGCGCGGAGGGCCTCCGATCTCGCCGAAGCGCACCGAAGCAGTCGAGGTGACAGTACCTCCGAGGTTGGTGTGTGTTGCCTCGCGCACGTCGAGGGATTCGGTGAGCCACTCCCAGGCGACGTCGGGAAGCAGCGGGTCCCCGGCTACGGCATCCTCCAAGTCTGCCTGGATGTAGGCCACCAGGCGCATCGCACCTTCCCAGGCTTCCTCAGCGCCTGGGTCGTGCAACAGGATGAGGCGGCCGAAGGCATCACCCTCAGAGTCGGTGGGGATAGCCTCCTCCTGCTCGTGACGCTCAACCTCCAGGCCAATGGCATGGCTGAACGGGGCCAGTCGCTGCGGGGGTCGGATGGTGCCCAAGGTGATTTCTGGGCGCAGCTGCGCAGCGTGGAGGGACTCGACGGCCTCCGTGAAGGCAGCCGGAGTGCTCGGTTCTGCGGGGCGCGATTCGGCGGGAGAGGCGGCGGCGCGATCGTGCAGGTTGGTCGGTGCCCCTGCAAGGTTGCGCGAAGAAACGTCGGAATTGCTCACGGGGATCAAGGTATAAGCTCCGCCCGTGTGGCGGTGGAAGGCGCGCCGAAAGGCTAGTGGCGCGCGAGGGCGTCTCCAACTTATGATGGATAAGAAACTTTGTCGGTTGAAAAAAGGAGAGAGGCATGTCGAAGGTCAACTTCGCCGAGCTCAACAAGGTCCAGCGCTACTCGCAGCACGCGGTGTTCCAGGTCATCCCGGGAGCGCTGGGCACCGAGCGCGAGGAGATCGTCGCGCAGGCGCAGAAGTTCTTCGCGGAGCTCGAGGAAGCAGGCGTGGTTACCGTGCGCGGTATCTACGATCTGTCCGGAATGCGGGAGAGCGCTGACTTCATGATCTGGTGGCACGCTGAGGAATTCGCCGACATCCAGAAGGCCTTCGCGGACTTCCGCCGCGACACCGTCCTTGGCCAGGTCTCCGAGGTGACCTGGGTGGGCAATGCCTTGCACCGCCCGGCGGAGTTCAACAAGTCCCACCTGCCGTCCTTCATTATGGGCGAAGAGCCCGGCGAGTGGATTTCCGTTTACCCCTTCGTGCGCTCTTACGACTGGTACACCATGGACGAGGAAAAGCGCCGCCGCATCCTCATGGAGCACGGCATGCAGGCGCGCGATTATCCGGACGTGCGCGCGAACACCGTGCCGGCCTTCGCGCTGGGTGACTACGAGTGGATCCTGGCCTTTGAGGCCCCGGAGCTGCACCGCATCGTGGATCTGATGTACCTCATGCGCTACACCGAGGCGCGCCACCACGTGCGCGAGGAGATTCCCTTCCACACCGGTCGCCGCGTGAAGGATGTGGCTGAGCTCATCGCGATTTTGCCTTAAAGGGTCGCTATAGCGCCGGAAGCCGGTTGAGGGTTTAGTCCTCGACCGGCTTTTCTTCTAGGTTGAGGCAAATGGAATTGATGCAGTAGCGCAGGTCCGTCGGCGTATCGTAGCCCTCACCTTCGAAGACGTGGCCGAGGTGGGACTCGCAGTTAGCGCACAGCACCTCGATCCGGCGCATGCCCAGTGAATTGTCTTCGCGCTCAATGATGGCGTCACCAGCCAAAGGGGAGAAGAAGGACGGCCATCCGCAGTGCGATTCAAACTTTTCCGTGGAGCGGAAGAGCTCGGCGCCGCAGGCTCGGCAGGAGTACACGCCTTCGGTGGTGGTGTTGGTGTATTCGCCGACGTGCGGTGCCTCGGTGCCGGCCTCGCGCAGGACGTGGTACTCCTCAGGGCTCAGGCGCTGGCGCCATTCGGTATCGGCAATGAGCTTGAAATCAGTCATGCAGGGAGTTTATCGCTCGCCTGAGGCTTGGGGCTAGTGCCTCGCTCCGCGCTCCACCAGCCGGCCACGGAGGCAGCGGTCACGACGATGAGCAGGCCCCACCCGATGGTGGCGATGAACACGCTCATCCAGTGCGCGGCGGTGGGCATGCTGGACGACGTCCACTCGAGCGGCGCCAAGAATAAAAATGCGGCCAACCATGCTCCCCACGTGTGGAAGACCGAGCGGCCCAGCACCACCGTAAACAGCATTGGGATAAGCCACATGGAGTAGTACTGCTGTCCCAAGGAGGAAAGGAAGAAGATGCCGACCATGATGGCGCCACTGGTGCTCAGCGCCCAGAAGGTCGGCTCGCTGTCGCGCCAGCGCAGCAGACCGAGGATCGCCACTGCGGCTAGCGCCGCGAAAAGGATCCAGATGGGGTAGTAGATGACGCCGGGGAGATCGAAGTAGGCGCGCACACCTGGCCATGAGGCGTTGGCATAATCGCGCGTGGTGGACAGGTAAGGAAGAAGGTTGGCGCGGAAGCCCTCCACGCCGGGGACGAACGGCCAAGCTGCAAGGTTGGCTACCAGCGGTACAGCTACACCCAGACCTAAGGTGAGCCAGCGCTTGCGCACCAGTGCGAGGAAGAGTAGCGGGGCAAACTGCGGCTTGACCAAGATTGCCAGCCCGATGCAGAGTCCAGCGGCCCATCCGTGTTTATCCAACAAAGCTAGGAACGCCACCATCGCGAGTAGCAACAAACCGTTGATGTTGGTAAAGACCAACGTGTTGATGACTGTTTCGGTAGCGAAGGCTGCGGCGATGCTGACCGGCCACAGCGGGCCCCGCAGGCTGTGGCCTACGAAGCGGGTCAACACGGCTAGCGCAGCGACGATGGCGGCGGCGTTGGCCAGAATGAAGGCGATGCGCGCGTGTTCTTCGGAGATAAGCCCCAAGGGGGACAGAAAGACGGTGGCCCCAGGGTTATAGAGATAAAGCGGTTCGACGAAGGAATAGTTCTGTTCATAAACCGGGTTGCCTTCCCACAACCTCCGGATCGCGCGGTAGACGGTGCCGAAGTCATCAGTCACCGAGCCGTTAACAGCGAGCACGAACACGCGGTGAAGGACTAAGACGATGGCGGCGGGCCACGCGGCGGCCGTCCACAGTCGCGCGGAAGCTGGGAATGAGGGAGCCGGAGAAGTCACGGCAGCAAAGTTTACGGGGTTTGTGCGCGCCGGTAGCGCAGAAACACCGTGCTGTCGACGGTGTCGACGTTCTCCAGCTCGAGCTTGAGCGCGGGGGAGGTGGCCTCGCCGTCGACGACGGGCTTTTCGACGGAAGGGGAAAGGTGCGGATCGAGCGTCAGATAAAGCTGGTCGACGAGGCCTTCTGCGATAAAGGCGGAATAAACGGATGGGCCACCTTCGCAACTGATGCGGCGCGCGCCTAGAGCGTGAAGAGCTGAAACAGCCTCGCTCATGGTTCCGGTACCTGTGCTGATGACTTCGGCGCCGGCGTCGGCCAAGCGCTGTGCCTCGGGCGAAGACGCGCGCTCTGCCGGGGTAAGCACGATGGGGCCTGCGGCAATGAAATCCTCGAAACCGGCAAATTCGAGGGAGTGGCTAAGCACGGCGAGGCGCGTGCTTGTCGACGGCCCATATTCCTCCGCCTTCACCGTGGCTGAGCCGACGACGGCAATATCGGCCCACTCGCGTAAAGCCGCGAAGAGCTCGGCGTCAGTGTCGTTACCCATGGGGCCGGAAGTGCCATCGATGGTGGCGGAGCCGTGGAGCGTACTCACCGCAATCAAGCGGATTCCTTCTCGGTCTGGCCCCAGTAGGCGTTCTGTCAGCGCAGTCTCACTCATGGCGCCCCACGGTACCTCAAAGGGCGGTTACCGCCTGGGGAGGTGGATCTCATGCCATTAGGGGCGCTGGAGCCGCCAAGCGCTGAAGCGCAGCGCGCAGGCTCCCCAATGAAGCAATAAGAGCACCAAGAGAACGAAGGACAACCGGTGCCAGCCTTCATCCCATGAACCTAGGCACAGTGTTCCGACCGGGAAGGTCGAGCCCCACCAGCCGGGGCTGTAGGGAGTCCACTCGAAGACCGCTCGGTAGAAGCAGTACATTGCGAATGCGACGCAGGGTGCTCCAATGATGAACATGATGATGCCGTAGAGGTGGGCGTCAAAAAGCAGTGTCGAGGCCGCCGTTGACTGTCCAACCACGCCGAGCGGGATCCACGCTGTCCCTGCAGCTGCCCCGCGCGGCCTATCTCGGCGTTGTGCAAGGGACCAGTAACAGTAGGCGAAGAGTGGAATTGCCGTGATGAACGTGAGGAAGAAGCATAACTCGCCGGCAAAGTGGTAGAACTGCCCGTGGTTGATAGCCAACTGACCTGCGGAGGTCGCCGCCACCATGGGAGAAACAAGTGCCAGGCCCCAAGGAAAAGCGGGCTTGTCGTAGAGGTGCGGCTGTTCGAACAACCCCCATAGCTGCCACAAACAGACCACCACCGATAGCGGTGCACCAATCCACCAACTTGCCAACTGGAAGGCATCGCTTCCGGTAAGCGCGGTCCATGCCGAGCCGCACGCCAGCAGCCCCATCGTGTACATGCCCCACGCCGCCATGTTCTGGTGCCGGGGAGGCTCATTCTTCGTCCCCGCGGTAACAATCACCAGCAGCACCGCTGCGATAAAAGCGAAGACGAACTGCGCTACGCCTAAACCATGCAACCCCGACAAAGTCGATGCAATCGAGGTACCCATCAAGGCACCGGCCCAGGCCGGGCCGCACTTTGGCAACCGCATAAAATCACCCTATTCCTGCACTTGTTGCTATCGAACCCTTATGGAGCAATCGGATAAGTGTGCGAGGGGGACAGGTTCAATGTCATGCAGTCTTGTGTAACCGTGCCGTGTCCCCAACGCGTCGAGGTTTTCGTCTAGCCCTTGTGGCCAAGATGAGGCACAATGAGAAAACGCCCCCGCGAGAAACCATTAATGTAGATTTATAATCCACATAGTATCCACGCGAAGGCTTGTGCCACATGCTGCAGGTCTCTGACCTGCAGTTATGATGGTGGTTCTAGCTGGGATTGAACCAGCGACCTTTCCGGTGTGAACGGAACGCTCTCCCACTGAGCTATAGAACCTTGGTGCAGCACTTAAGGTACACCGCGCGTGTAGTAACCCCCTAATCGTCCAGCTCAAACGCGCTTTAAGCTGTATGTGTGGGCGCTGGCTGTCGTGGTGGAATCGGTAGGGGGTCTCTTGTTGTCATCGCCGCCGCTCGCTGTAACTGCAGTCTCAATCACACTGATGTAATCCGCAGGCTTTGGGGAGTCTGGGGATTAGTGCCGTGGGCTGCGGATTTGGAAACTACGGCGGCGCACGATAAAGTTTCTTCTCGCACCACGGCATACCGGCCGGGAACGTGCAATGCGGATGTAGCGCAGTTGGTAGCGCATCACCTTGCCAAGGTGAGGGTCGCGAGTTCGAGTCTCGTCATCCGCTCCAAGACTTTCTTGACGCCAAACTTTTTGGCATAAGTGAGTGGAGGGTCTTGATAAATACATATGCGCGATTAGCTCAGTGGGAGAGCGCTTCCCTGACACGGAAGAGGTCACTGGTTCAATCCCAGTATCGCGCACAAGGACTTTGTCCTAGAAACCGGGCCTGGTTTCGAATGCGGATGTAGCGCAGTTGGTAGCGCATCACCTTGCCAAGGTGAGGGTCGCGAGTTCGAGTCTCGTCATCCGCTCCAGCACATGTAGTGTGTGAGGCGGTATCGCCACGGTGGAATGGCCGAGTGGTGAGGCAACGGTCTGCAAAACCGTGCACACGGGTTCGATTCCCGTTTCCACCTCAAATGCTGGCGCCCAAACAGGGCGCTGCGAGCGCGTTTAGCTCAGCGGGAGAGCGCTTCCCTGACACGGAAGAGGTCACT
>NZ_KV805048.1:87858-193670 GCF_001811515.1 Corynebacterium sp. HMSC076G08
GAGGGTCGCGAGTTCGAGTCTCGTCATCCGCTCCGGCGAAAGTGTCCCTCCACTATGGAGGGGCACTTTTTTAATTTCTTCGCCCTTGCGTTTGGGGGTAAGGGTTTGCCTGGGTTTGGGGTGATTCACGGTAGATAGTGGCACAAAATCGCAGATTTTTGAGGCCTTGTTTACCGTGAGCGCTCGGGTTGGATAAGTTTGCCCGGGAGGTTGCCTGGGAGATGTGCAGGTTTGAGGCGGGCGTGTTGGAAGGGGACTTTTCCCCGTCGGTGGCCGAGCTTTTCGCCAGCCATTTATGATGTTTCTCACAGACTTGTCATCTCAAAGAAATGGACATCATGAGAGCCTTCTCCCCGTCATCATCGTCCCTTCAAAGCGCACTACGCAGCGCTTTTATCATTCTCGCCGTAATGCTTCTGGCACTTCTCAGTGCGATGGCCGTGCCAGCGTTTGCACAGAATCCCACGGGCGTCACGCGCAGTGAAGAGCCTGGGTCCGCTCCCACGGCTGACTCCGAGTCTGCACCGAGTGGAGATTCAGCAGAGGCACAGAGCGGTGCGACGATGCTTGTGCTCGACTCTTCGGGCTCTATGAATGTCCAGGATGCTGGCGGGCAGACCCGCCTGGACGCAGCTAAGGACGCAACGAAGAACTTCGTCTCCGAACTCGGCGGCACCATCCCGTTGGGACTCGTCACGTATGGTGGCACGGTCGACGAAGCCCCTGAGAATCAGGAAGCCGGATGCCGTGATATCCACGTGGTGAGTGGGCCTAAGGAGGACGTGGGGGATTCTTTCACTGGGCCAATCGATGACCTTCAAGCTAAGGGCTATACCCCGATTGGTGATTCCCTGAAGAAGGCCGCCGAAGAGCTAGGCGGTCAGCACGGGACGATCGTCTTGGTATCGGACGGCATTGATACCTGTGCGCCGCCGCCAGTATGTGAAGTAGCCAAGGAACTCCACGACCAAGGTATCGACCTTGTCATCAACACCATCGGCTTCAATGTCGACGAGGAAGCTCGCAAGGAGCTTTCCTGCATCGCAGATGCCGCCGGCGGCGAGTATCTCGACGCCGGGGACGCAGATTCACTGGCAGCGATGATTAAGAAGGCAGCAGGGCGAGCCGCAGACATTTACCAATCCGATGTCGAACAGATTGAAGGCAGCGAAGACATCAGCCAACCAACGCCGCTTCCACGCTGGGAGTCTGGCGAGGACTTCATCTTCCATGCTGAGTTGGATGCCCCGCCGAACGGCGGCAAGGAGTCACGTACCGATTTCCATGCTGAGTCATGGTCTATCCCCGTCAAGCCGGGTGAGCGCTATGTGGCGACGATGTACAAGACACTCGAAGGTGTAGTGGGAACACCGAACCGCCTGTATTTGAAGACGTTTTTCGGCGATGGTACGGAACCGCCAACGGGTACGCATGGTGGCGATGAAGGTTCAGATGATTGCACAGCTGACTGGGACAGTGCGAACACCGGCACTGTATCTGAGGCCTTGCCAAACACTAGCGCGTATACCTACGAAATCGGTTCCAAGAATTGCCAGGGCGACTTGGTCTTGACCGCGATGCGCGCAGGACAGTACAAGGCCGATGAACCATTAGACGTGGAGATCCTGCTTCACCGTGTTGACCCAGTATCCAACATCGACGAGCTTGTAAGTGGTCTTAGCAGCGAGCTGGACGGCGAACTCCATGCCAACGCCAACGGTGCCGACCAGATGGCTCCCGGAAACTGGTTTGACAGTGCTGCGGAGCTTCACAGCGGCCAGACCATCGAAACTGACATTGTTCAGGGCGAAGCGCACGTTTACAAGGTCCCAATGAAGGAAGGTCAGCAGCTGGCTGCCGCAATCAAAGCTGGAGAGGTTTCGGACAAGCAGGCTCTCCAGTACTCAGGCCTTGACGTGACTATCCTCAATCCGGTCCGAGAGAAAGCTGGGGAGCATGAAGTTTTGATCTGGCCTGATGAGGGGGATGAGGGATCGGCTTCGGCAGCAAGCCCTATCGCTTTCACCAACCGCTTCAGCTCCGATGCGGCATCCTCTTATGGCAACGCGAACTGGTTGGAGGGTGACTACTACATCGTGGTGACGCTGGATGCAGGTAAGGGGAATGACCTAGGGGAGAGCGAAGGAAATCTCACTGACAAGCGTGCCACCATGAAGTATTACCTCACGTCCAAGGTGTTGGGGGATCCAATCCAAGGGCCCATCTATGAGCCTGTCAAGGACAAGACTGAGGCACCGAAGAGTGATGGTGACGAAGGAAATGTGGACCAAGCAGCAAGCGCCGACGAGGATAAAGGCTTGGGTCTTGGCACCCTAGGATTTCTCTTGGCCGCAGCCTTGGGCATCATTGCGCTTGCCGTCATCATCTTGGTGGTCATCCTTCTTCGCGGGCGTAGACACTAGTGCTACCTGCGGGAACTGCGGCAGAATCCACGCTTGCGTAGGCATAGGGAACTTTTCTGTCGCGTGCAACGACTACTTGATAACCCCACGCACTCCACGTGGGGTTAAGGATTGGCTAGGAGATCCCTCCCAGCGATAGGATGAGGGAACCTTCAATCAAGAGTTTCATCACGCCATCAAGGAGTCATCCAAGAAATGCAGTTGCGTCAGGTCACCACAGTAGTCGCCGCTGGGGCCGTGAGCCTCGTGATTGGGCTGTCCGCGCCACTAGCCGCGGCACATGACTCAGTCATTGGCGGCAACGTGGTGGGTGACGCACCGCTGGAAGAATTCCCCCGTGAAATCACGCTGGAGTTCTCTGGCATTCCTCGGGATGACTTCAACACTTTCGCCGTGAGCGACACAACCTCCGGCGACGTGCTCTTTGATGCCACACCCACCATTGACGGACGAAACCTCACCATTGAGGTTCCCCAGGACATCGAACCTGGTGACGGCGAATACCAAGTAGGTTTTCGCATTACCTCCTCCGATGGTCACTCCACACTCGGCTCGGTGCCGTTCAGCGTAGCTTCCGGTGCTGCCGGAGGGGAGGCAGGCAATGGGTCGTCTGGAGCCTCTGGCCAAAGTGACGCGGATGCTGCCGCGGAAGACGGCGGTGCAGAGGACTCCCAGGACCCCCTGAGCTCCCTGCCCGCAGCTGCTAAATGGATCATTGGTATCGGGGCAGTTCTCGTCGTCGGTGCGGCAGTCTTCGCCTTCGGGGCGAAAACACGTCGCTCCGATGGCGCAGGCTAGGCCACACAGGGCCTCGATGACGCGCGAGCCAATCCACTTCATCCCCTTCAGGTAATTACTCCAGAAAGGCATGTTCCATGCTGAAATCCCGTTCTTTCTTCCGTACCTCCGTAGTTGCTATCGCGGCTGTCAGCCTCACCTTGGCTGGTTGCTCGCCGAGCGAGGAGGACTCGACAGCTACCGCGACGAGCACCGCGGCCAGCGCTGACAGCAGCGCAGAGAAGGGTGCGGAAACCAGCACGTCGGCTTCTTCCTCCGCTGAGTCTGGCGTAACTTTCGAGGATGCTGTCGTGCGCGCCATGGAGAAGGACTCCGATATGACCGCTATCTTCGGCACTCTCCACAACAACACGGACAAGGACATCAACGTAGTTGGCTTCAGCTCTTCGGTGAAGGCGAAGCACTACGAGATCCATGAGGTTGTCGATGGCGTCATGCAGGAGAAGGAAGGCGGCTTCGATATCCCCGCCGGCGAATCCCTCGAGCTCGCGCCGGGTGGGTTCCACTTCATGCTGATGGGAGTGACCGAGCCCGTCATGGCCGGTGAGACCGCAACCCTGACGCTGGAGCTTGCCGACGGCTCCACGATCGAGCTCGGCGATATCCCGGTGCGCACCATTGGTGCCGGCGATGAAGACTACGGCGACATGGGCCACATGAACCACGGCGATATGGACCACGGATCCATGGACCATGGTGAGCACATGGACCACTCGGAATCCGCAGACATGTCTGACATGAAGAAGGAAGAGCACGAGCACTAGAAACCAGCGTGCTCCGGGCCAAGGTAGGAAAGAAATCGGTTCTCACGAGATAGGGAGATATCAAAGATGAGCGGGTTCGCGGAACCTGTCAGCCGGCGTGGACTGCTCGCCGGAAGCGCTGTGGCGGCAAGCGCGGTAGCGCTTGCAAGCTGTGCGAAAGGGGATGAATCTGGACAGGCATCTGCGGATGCCTCCGCGGATGCCTCTCGCGCAGCGCAGGCTGGGGACGCCGGAAGCACCGGCCCGGAAAACCGCGAGGAGACCATGGGTGGCGATATCGTCGCCTTCGACGGCAAGCACCAAGCAGGCATCCAAACTCCGGTCCAGGCGCACGTGGAGCTGGTGGGCTTTAACCTCAAGAAGGACACCACCGCTCGCGGCGCGGCCGCGTTGATGCGCCTGTGGACGGAGGATGCCCGTCGCCTCTGCACCGGTGAGAACCCGTTGGGCAGCCTCGAACCCGAATTGTCTACCACCCCAGCAAACCTCACCGTCACGTGCGGTTGGGGAGAGGGATTCTTCGACACGGTGGACGTCGCCAAGCCCAGCTGGCTGCGCGATATCCAGGCTTTTGACCATGATGACCTCCGCCCGGAATGGGGCCAGACAGATATCGTCCTGCAGATCTGTAGCGATGATCCTTTCACTGCCGCCTTCGTGTTGCGGCATATGACCCGTGCGGGCAAAGATTACGCCGACGTTGCGTGGATCCAGCAGGGATTCAGCCATGCCTATGGATCTGCACCGAAGGGTGTTACTCCCCGCAACCTCTTCGGGCAAAAGGACGGAACGGTTAATCCCCGAAGCGAGGAAGACTTCAACGAGCAGGTGTGGATCGAAGACGGCCCCTTCGCCGGCGGCAGCGCCATGGTGGTACGCCGCATCCACATGAACCTGGACACATGGGAGCAGCTTGATCGCGCAGCACGTGAGAACTCGACTGGGCGCACTCTCGATACCGGAGCTCCTATAGGTGCTAACGACGAGTTCGACCCCGTGGATTTGGACGCCCGCAACGAGTTTGGGCTCAAAGCCATTGATGAGAACTCTCATGTCGCCAGAGCGCATCCGCCGGCGGAGCATCCAGAGCAAAAACTGTTGCGTCGCCCGTATAACTACAACCTGCCGCCGACTCCGGAGACCACCCAGCGCGGTGAGCTCAGCAACGCCGGGTTGATCTTTATTTGCTACCAGAAGGACCCTACGACCCAGTTCGAGCCTATTCAGGCGCGCCTTGACGAAGCTGATCGGCTCAACGAGTGGATCACCCACATTGGTTCGGCCGTGTACTTCATGCCAGCCGGAACTGAAGGCGAAACCTTCTGGGGCGAGTCGCTCATACGCAGTTAAGAGGGGTAGACTAAGCCGCTGTAACTTTCTCGATGAGTGCTGCTCGGCCAGGTATGTCGAGCGGCGCGTGAGCGCAAAGGAGCGCACCAAGTCATGGCGGAAATGATTCCAGCAGTCCCGGTGAACTACGACCCGATCACGGTCCCGGCCGGGACTGCCGTGGGAGCAGCGATGCGCGAGCATGAGCTGCCCAACAAGGGCCCGGAAGCTGTCGTTGTCGTCCGCGGCGCCGATGGAACCCTCTTCGACCTTTCCCACATCCCGGACACGGACGCCGAGTTCACCCCGGTCGCTGCCTGCGAGGAAGATGGCCGCGCCGTTATCCGCCACTCCTGCGGACACGTCATGGCCCAGGCGGTGCAGGCGGAATTCCCCGGCACCAAGCTGGGCATTGGCCCGGCCATTGAGAATGGCTTCTACTTCGACTTCCAGACCGCTGAGCCCTTCACCCCAGAGGACCTCAAGGCCATTGAGAAGCGTATGAAGAAGATCATCAAGGGCGGCCAGCGCTTCGAGCGCCACGTCTACGCCACCACCGAAGAAGCCGAAGCGGCATTGGCCAATGAGCCCTTCAAGCTGGAGCTAGTCCAGGACAAGGGCAACGTGGATCCAGATTCCGATGAGGCTGCCGAGGTGGGTGCCGGAGATCTGACCCACTATGACAACGTGAACCCGCGCACCGGCGAGGTGGAGTGGTTTGACCTCTGCCGCGGCCCGCACGTGCCGACCACCAAGTACATCCCGGCATTCACCCTCACGCGTTCCTCTGCTGCCTACTGGCGCGGTGACCAGTCCAAGGCTGGCCTGCAGCGCATTTATGGCACCGCCTTCGAATCCAAAGAAGCCCTGGAGTCCTACAAGACCATGGTCGAAGAGGCCGAAAAGCGTGACCACCGCCGCTTGGGTGCCGAGCTGGACCTGTTCTCCTTCCCGGATGAAATTGGTTCCGGCTTCCCCGTCTTCCACCCCAATGGCGCCACCGTGCGCATGGAGATGGAGGAGCACTCCCGCCGTCGCCACATCGCGGATGGCTACTCCTTCGTGTCCACCCCGCACCTGACCAAGGGTGATCTGTTCAAGAAGTCTGGCCACCTGGATTTCTACGCGGATGGCATGTTCCCGCCGATGCAGCTCGACGGTGAGTGGGACGAGGATGGCAACTGCACCAAGCAGCCGCAGGACTACTACGCCAAGCCGATGAACTGCCCGATGCACAACCTCATTTTCGCTTCTCGTGGTCGTTCCTACCGTGAGTTGCCGCTGCGCCTCTTCGAGTTCGGAACGGTCTACCGTTACGAGAAGTCGGGCGTTATCCACGGCCTGACCCGCGCCCGCGGCTTTACCCAGGATGACTCCCACATTTACTGCACCCCGGAGCAGCTCGAAGAAGAGCTGACCAAGGTTCTGGAGTTCATCATTTCCTTGCTCAAGGATTACGGCTTGGATGATTTCTACCTTGAGCTGTCCACTAAGGACCCGAACAAGTACGTTGGCTCTGATGAGATTTGGGAGCGCTCGACGGCTATTCTGCAGTCCGTGGCGGAAAAGTCCGGTCTTGAGCTGGTCCCGGACCCAGCAGGCGCGGCCTTCTACGGCCCGAAGATCTCTGTCCAGGCTCGCGATGCCATTGGCCGTACCTGGCAGATGTCTACCGTGCAGCTGGACTTCAACCTGCCGGAGCGCTTCGAGCTCGAGTACACGGCGTCGGATGGCTCCAAGCAGCGCCCGATCATGATTCACCGCGCACTTTTCGGTTCCATCGAGCGTTTCTTCGGCGTGCTGCTGGAGCACTACGCCGGCGCCTTCCCGGCATGGCTGGCCCCGCACCAGGTGGTGGGCATCCCGGTGGCGGATACCTTCGCCCCGCACCTCGAGAAGGTCTGTGCCGAGCTGCGCTCCCGCGGCCTGCGCGCTGACGTCGATACCTCTGATGACCGCATGCAGAAGAAGATCCGCAACCACACCACCGGCAAGGTCCCGTTCATGCTCCTGGCCGGTGAGCGCGACGTCGAAGCAGGTGCGGTCTCCTTCCGCTTCCTCGACGGAACCCAGGTCAACGGTGTACCGGTCGAAGCGGCAATCAACGTTATCGAAGCATGGGTTCGTGAGCGCAACAACGAGCAACCGACGAAGGACAGCATCGCCGAGCGCGTCTAGATGCATATGCATCTAGGCAGAGGCTAGAAAGGGAGAACACTAAGAGTGGGAGAGTACGTCGATACCGGCCTGGGAACCCCCGACCGCTTAGAGCGCCTGTGGGCGCCGTACCGTATGAGCTACATCAAGCGTGAGGGCGGCGCCGGCGACGTGCCAAAGGAAGCCCACAATCCGTTCGTGGAGATTCCGCAGATGTCGGACGAGGACGGGCTCATCGTGGCCCGCGGCGAGCTTGTCTACTGTGTGCTCAACCTCTATCCCTATAACGCTGGGCACATGATGGTCATTCCGTACCGTCAAGAATCTGAGCTGGAAAACCTTACCGAGGAGGAATCCCGTGAGCTCTTCCAGTTTGCCCAAGCAGCTATCCGGGTTCTCAAGAAGGTCTCCGGCCCCGATGCCGTCAACGCTGGATTCAATCTGGGGCGCGCCTCCGGTGGATCGGTGGGGCAGCACCTGCACATGCACATTGTTCCGCGCTGGAGCGGGGACTCTAATTTCATGACTATCGTGGACGGCGTCAAAGTGCTGCCGCAGCTCCTCAAGGACACCCGCTCCCTGCTGGCGCAGGGGTGGGCGGAGCTCGCCGCCGAGGGAATTATCTCAGGAGAAGCGCATGCTTAGTGTTCATGGGCGCAAGCCCGCCGCCGTGGTTGTGGTACCGGTGGCCAAGCTCTTCCTCAAGATGGGCCTGACTCCCAATATCGTCACCATCGTGGGGACGATTGTCACCATTGCTATCTCGGTCATCCTCATCCCGCTCGACCACCTTTTCGCCGCAGCGCTACTCTCGGGGCTTTTCGCAGCCTTCGACATGCTCGACGGCACCATGGCACGCCTGACTACGGGCGGTTCCAACTTCGGAGCTACTCTCGACGCCTCCTGTGACCGCATTACCGACGGCGCATTGTTCGCAGCGATTGCCTTTTGGATGGTGTACGTCGACAATGCTCACCCGCTTAACTTCGCCGCCTGCATGGTGGTGCTCGTGAGCTCCCAGGTCATTTCCTATGTCAAGGCGCGCGGTGAGGCCTCCGGCTTTAAGATGGTCGGCGGACTCGTCGAGCGCCCCGAGCGCCTGATTCTGGGCCTCGGCGGCGTGGGTCTGGAGGGACTGGGGGTTCCTTATGCCCTAGAAGTCTCGCTCTGGCTCCTAGCTGTCGGTTCTGTCTTCACCATTTACCAGCGCATGCGCCAAGCGGCGCGCCAGGACACTAAAGCGCGTTTCAAGAAGGATCTTTAGCCTAAGTAATCGCTCCGCTCAGCCGGCACCCGACCCCGGCCCGCACAGAAAGGCTTCTCAACCGTGGCTCTAGTGGATCGTGAACGCCTGACGGCCGCCGCGTACATCGCGTGTTGGAAAGTTGTACGTTTTCTCCCACAGCCACTGGCTGCCTGGCTGTTTGAGCGCGGCGCGGATCTGGCCAGCGACAATGGCAAGGGCATGGAGCAGCTGCGCCGCAACCTCAGCCGCGTGGTGGGCGCCGAAAACGTGACGCGCGAGCTGGTGCGTGACTCGATGCGTTCCTACATGCGTTACTGGCTCGAGGCCTTTCGCTTGCCTGCCATCCACTCGGACCCCGAGCTGCAGAAACGCCTATTGGCAGGGCTGCGCGGCAAGGAGCACGCGGACGCCTCCGTGGCATCGGGCCGCGGGGTGATCTTCGCCCTTCCACACTCCGGCAATTGGGACATGGCGGGTGTTTTCTGCGTGGGTCATTATGGCGGATTCACCACCGTGGCCGAGCGCCTAAAACCCGAGGCGCTTTTCGACGCTTTTGTGGACTACCGCGAGAGCCTTGGCTTTACCGTCTTGCCGCTGACCGGCGGCAGTTCCTCGCCTTTTCCGCGTTTGAAAGACACCCTGGAGCGCGGTGGCGTGGTGTGTTTGTTGTCCGAGCGTGACCTCACACGCACTGGTGTGCCGGTAGACTTCATGGGCGAAGAAGCCAACGTTGCCGCAGGCCCCGCCCAACTCGCCATCGAGACGGGAGCGGCCCTCCACGTGGTGCACTCATGGTTCGATGGTAAGGAATGGGGCTTGTCCGTCAGCCCCGAGGTGGAAGTTACCACTCTTCACGAGACCTGCCAGCGGCTCGCAGAAGGCTTCGCAGAAAACATCCGAGCGCATCCAGAGGATTGGCACATGCTGCAGCCGCATTGGAACGCCGACGTAGAACGCCGGCGGGCGGCGCGCGCGAAGAAATAGAAAGGCAGAACACATCATGCGGATCGGTATCATCTGCCCCTATTCCTTCGACGAACCTGGCGGCGTTCAGGCCCACATCCTTGACCTAGCTACTGTTTTTATTGAACAGGGCCATTTTGTGGAGGTGCTGGGGCCGGCGTCGGCAAGCACGCAGGTCCCCAGCTTCGTGCGCAAGGGAGGCTGGGCGGTGCCGATCACCTATAACGGATCCGTGGCCCGCCTGTCCATCGGCCCGCACGTGCGCCGCAACATCAAGCGCTTCATCCGCGAGGGCAACTTCGACATCCTCCACATTCACGAACCGAACTCCCCAAGCTATTCCATGGCAGCCTTGGCACTGGCGCGCGGGCCGATCGTGGCGACGTACCATGCATCCGCCTCCAGTTCTCTCGCGCTGACCCTAGCCAAGCCTTTCCTGCGCCCATATCTGGAAAAGGTCCGGGGCGGGATCGCGGTCTCGGAAATGGCGCGGCGCTGGCAGGTGGAGCAGCTTGGCGGTGACCCCGTGCTTATCCCCAATGGCGTGGATACCTCCGTGTATGCCCTCGAGCGGGAGCGGGCTGAGCGTGAGCGACGCGATTCGGAGATTGAAATCGTGTTTTTGGGACGCCTCGATGAACCGCGCAAGGGGTTGGACATTCTTCTCGAGGCCCTGACGCTTCTCCCAGAGCCCGTCCGCGTGACGGTCATGGGAGGAGGGCACCCGCGAAGCGCCCCAGGGGTTGAATTCGTGGGCCGGGTCAGCGATGCCGAGAAAGCAGCCATCCTCGGGCGCGCCGATATCTATGTGGCGCCCAATACAGGCGGCGAAAGTTTCGGCATCGTCCTCGTCGAGGCGATGGCCGCCGGCTGTGCTGTCGTGGCTTCAGATCTGGAGGCCTTCGCCGCGGTGTGCAACGTCGATTCGGACACACCCGCCGGTGCTTTGTTCCGTACCGGTGATGCCACGGATCTAGCCCGCGTGCTGCACGATGTGGTGAGTGATTCCGACAAGCGGCACGCCTTGACCGCAGCGGGAATGGAGAGGGCTCGCGAATACGATTGGGACCATGTAGCCGCAGCCGTAATGCGTGTCTATGAAACGGTAGCCGACGGAACAAAGGTGCGTGTGTCTTAAATGCCGATCGAAGTTGTCATCATCCTTGCTCTGGCGATTGTGCTCGGAATGTGGGCCCTGTACACAGCACAGCGGCTCAACTCCCTCCACATCCGCACCGATGCGGCGTTAGCGCAGTTGGAGTCCACGCTCGACCGCCGTGCGGCGGTCGTGAGCGCGCTGGCGCCGGAGCTCGAGGGCATTGCGGCGCGGGCGGAGTCTACCGAGTTAGCACAGGGGAATTTCGATGAGCGTGCCACCCGGGAGCGGGAGTTGTCCGCAGCCATCCAGCAGCGCTTTGAATCACGCCCGGCCTTGCTTGCCGACGCCGAAGGGCGCATTCACCTAGCTCACCGCTTCTACAACGAAGCAGTCAGCGATACTCGTGCGTTGCGGTTGCGCCCCGCTGTCAAGCTGCTGCGCTTGGGGGGAACACCGAAGCTGCCTGAGTTTTTCGAACTAAGTCAGATCGACATGTGAGCTGCTCGCGCTGCGCGATACTCGAGGCGGTGCCAGTAGAGAGCCAGAACAGCCATGACGAGGATGAGCTGGTTGCGCAGTACGAGGGCATACACCGGGTTGGGGTCCTCACCGACATAGAACCAGATGTAGTCATAGCCATAGGGGTAGATGACGGTTCCCAAAGCCGCTGTTCCCACGGCGAGGACGGCCATGATGGTGCGTACCCCTTTGATATCGGCGGCCCTCTGCCGTTGCCCGGCGGGTGACTTGGGGACGGGGGAGCGAAGCGCCACCGCTAGTATCGGCCCGAGCCACACGATGTACTGCGGGGAGAAGACCTTATTCGTTGCGATGAGAAGCAGAATCGCCGCGATGAAAAAGACCACGGTGGAATGTGGGCTCCAGAACCCCCGTAGAAAGTGCACGAGTGCTACGCCCACGAACCACACGAGGGCCGCGCCCGTCGCGATGGTGCTGATAGCGAGTGCCGTGTCGACGCCGGGACCGGAGATCTCATAGCTCTTCGAGGCCGCGTATCCCATCGTCCACACATTAGGATGGCGATGCGCCTGGTACACGAACCACGTAGCGGCTAGAGACTCAATCTGGAGACCGCGCTGACCTTGATACGTCAACGGGGATAGAACCCTATCCACGCTGGTCATCGCTGCTACACCGAGGCACAGGGCAAGAAGGCTTCCAAAGAACGCGGCGAGCCGCCGCCAGGTATCGCGGGAGCTTGCTCTCCCGACGAGCCCCGCAGCGAGGACCCCCGGCCACAGCTTCGCGGCGGTGGCCCACGCCAACAAGGCCGACGCGAGCCGCGGGCGGGTAGCCAGAAGCGCGCCCGCGCAGGCAACCAGCAAGGCAGGATAGAGATCGAGCCGCCACGCGAAGACGTGGCCTGCCGCCGTGCCAAAGAACACCCAAAACCATCCGGCGCTATATGCCCCGGGGTTGGAACGGTGATGACGTAGGAGAAGGGCGAGGAAGGCGCCGTCGGCAAGCAGCACCATTGCCGTAAAGCCGATGGCATAGGCCTCGAAGTCGTCGCCGGTAATCCACGCAAGGAGGATGCTGGGCCAGGTGCCCACCTGGGGATACTCCGTCATGTCACGGGGGTTATCCCCGTATACGCCCGCGAGGTAGTACCGGACATCCCCGAGCGGACCCGTTTCGTTGACCAGTAGGTAGATAAGGAAAAGGCGCGCCAGCACCCATCCAGCCCAGATAGTCGGGACTTTAGCGATTATTTTCAATGGCGGATTCGACGTCGACGGGTGGGCCCAACATGAGAAGGATGCTAAACACTACGGCAACGACGAGCAGCGCGATAAGCGCGGTGCGGACGGGGTGGCGCACGGCCTGGGCTAAGAGCTTGTCGAAGAAACTCTGCGGCTCCGCGTCATCGCTAAACCGCCACGGACCAGCAACGAGCCCGCGCCGCGAAACCCACAGCGCAAAAGGCAATGCTGCGAAGGGAATCACGGTGACGACCAGGCCCAGGATCCCGATGCCCATTGGCCACCGGTTGTTGATCCACACCAGGGCCGTCATGAGCAAAAAGCACAGGAAGCCGAAGCCGTGGATACCTCCCGCAAGTGGGGTGAGTGCTGCGGTGGTGCCCGAGTACTTGAGGATCATCGAGAGGATAAGCAATCCCCACGTGACCATTTCCAGGTAAGCGGCTACGCGGTGCACGCTGTGCGGCGTGGTTGAAGTCATGCGGAATATAGTACGCAACCTTCGGGGGTGGATCAGCACGTGAGTAGGATAGTCGGGGTTAGTGTGGCGGGCGCCATATCGCGGCGAACGCCACAACGCACAAGGAAGGGAGCAAGACATGGCAACGGTGGCCCAGGCGGTCGACCTCGAGCGAATCGGCGACGACGAGTTCCGCGGCCCTGTGGTTCCATCGCTTATTACGCGCACCTTTGGCGGGCAAACCATGGCGCAGGCGCTCCGCGCGGCGCAGCTCACCGTTGACGACAAGTTTGCCCACTCCATGCACTGCTACTTCGTGGGGCCGGGCGATTCTGGCGCTCCCACCACCATTCGGGTCGAGCGGATTAGGGATGGCCGCTCTTTTGCGCACCGACACGTACGGGTCTTTCAAAACGAACGCTTGATCTTCATGCTCAGCGCTGGTTTCCAAGCGCCAGGGGACAGTGGTCCAGAGCACCAAGCAGACATGCCGCAGGTGCCGCCACCGGAGAGTATTAAGGACTCGCCCTATTCCACCCGAATCATCTTGAAAGAGTGGGAAGACTGGGACGTGCGGCTTGTCCCGGATGCGGACCGCGACGCGATTGCCGCGGAAACCACCGGTGCCGGGTTTAGGAATATTTGGTTCCGTAACACTGGTGACTTTCTTACCACTGCCGACCAGTCTCTCCACCAGGCGGCGCTGCTGTATATGTCGGACATGACGCTGATTCGTACAGCATTGCTTCCGCACCAGGGCGAGAGGATTCAGCTAGCCAGCCTGGACCATTCTCTGTGGTTCTTGCGGCCAGTTCGAGTGGATGAGTGGATGTTGTATTCGCAGTCTAGCCCGTCAGCACAAACCGGGACGGGGCTAGCAGAGGGCAAGATCTTCAATCAGCGCGGCGAGCTACTGGCCGTGGCGATGCAGGAGGGCCTGACGCGCATCCTGCATCCGGACGCCGAAGGCTCAAGCGCCAACGGGAATTGGCAAAACGTTTAGCCACCGGGGGTCAGCACCACGGCGTGCGAGACGCACGCGCGGACCCCTGTTCCGGTGGATCCAGGACAAGGCCGTATAATTGCAGCAGTTTCTACAAGCTTTTTATATAGCCACATCGAAAGGGATGACATGGCAGGCCACTCTAAATGGGCAACAACGAAGCACAAGAAGGCGGCGAACGATGCCAAGCGTGGCAAGGAATTTGCCAAGCTGATTAAGAATATCGAGGTGGCCGCCCGCACCGGTGGCGGTGATCCCGCCGCAAACCCAACCCTTGATGACATGATTAGGAAGGCCAAGAAGGCCTCTGTTCCTAACGACAACATTGAGCGCGCCCGCAAGCGCGGCTCCGGCGAAGAAGCCGGCGGTGCCGATTGGGAAACCGTGATGTACGAGGGCTATGGCCCGAACGGTGTTGCCATGCTCATCGAGTGCTTGACGGATAACCGCAACCGCGCGGCGACGGACGTGCGCACCGCCATGACCAAGAACGGCGGCAACCTCGGAGAGTCCGGCTCCGTGGCGTACATGTTCGCCCGCACCGGCTTGGTGTTGGTGGAAAAGGGAGAGCTTAGCGAAGACGACATCCTGCTCGCTGTGCTGGAGGCTGGCGCTGAGGAGGTCAACGACAACGGCGAGAAGTTTGAGATTACCTGTGCACCGGGTGATATCCCCGCCGTGCGCGAGGCGCTCGTTGCTGCCGATATCGAGGTCGATGACACCGATACCGATTTCCGCGCCTCGGTCGAGGTGCCGCTGCAGGCAGATGATGCCCGCAAGATCTTCCGCCTCATCGACGCTCTTGAGGATTCGGACGATGTCCAGAACGTTTACACCAACATGGACTTGAGCGAAGAGGTCCTCGCCCAGCTGGACGAGGACTAACGCGGCTAGTCGAGCTTGAGGCCTTCCATGCCATGAGCAGTTACCGTCTCTGACAGCGGGGCACGGCCCGGGGATGTGTTGAACACAGGGCTGGACTCGTCTGCAATGCCGAAGGTCAGGGCGGTGACAAGCTTGTGCTCCTCGTCCACTCCGAGGAATTCACGGACGGTCGGGGCGAGGAGCGAAATCATGCCTTGCGGGACACCGCGGTAGCCGTGCGCTTGAAGCGAGAGCAAGAAATTCTCCGCATAGGTACCTTGATCAAAGGCAGCGCGGATACGGTCGCCCATTGGGGGAATGAAGAGCAAAGCCGTGTGTGGGGCGCCGAAGAAGCGAAGGTTCTCACGGACAAATTCCGTGCGCGCTTCCTTATCCTCGCGCGCAATACCGAGGAGCCCGTACATCTTGGCTGCTAACGCCTGCGAGCGCTGCGGGTGGACGCCCTGACCGTAGTCAATCGTGAAGTCCGGGTTGATTCCATTCTTATCGAACTCAGCAATGAGAGCGGCGCTCAAGTCCTGCAATGCCGTACCGCCAACCAGGTGCACATTCCAGGGTTGGGTATTGGAGTTGGAGGGGGCGGATTGGGCGTCGATCAGCACCTGTTCTATAACCTCTGCGGGGATGGGGTCCGGAAGGAACGCGCGCGCGGAATGGCGGGAACGAATGAACTCAGAAAAGCCATTAGGATGTTGAGACATGCGCGCCACTCTACGCCCCACAATCTGAGGGAGTGTATTCGGCTCGGGGGACTGCCTGCACTAGAACACATGTGTGTACACTGTTTCTAGATAAACGAGTGGTTGTATAGGGTGAGAATAAAAAGGGCGAGGAGGCAGCCGTGAACTTGGAGGGGTTGCGTGTCATGGGTATTGATCCCGGTCTGACGCGTTGTGGCCTGTCTGTTGTCCAAGCCGGACGTGGGCGCGCGGTCATTCCCATCGCCGTGGGCGTCGTCCGTACGCCCAGTGACAAGGATCTGGGAGAGCGCCTTAAGCGGCTGTCAGTCGCGGTCCGGGAATGGATGGATGACTATAAGCCGGATGTCGTGGCGCTCGAGCGCGTATTCGAACGCGGTCAGGTGTCAACCGTGATGCAGACCGCGCACGCAGTCGGGGTCTTGGTGCTTGCAGCCGCAGAGCGCGACATCCCAGTACACATGTACACCCCTTCGGAGGTGAAGAAGGCGGTGTCGGGCAACGGGCGCGCTGATAAGAAGCAGATGACCGCCATGATCACCCGAATTCTGGGGCTCAGCGAGTCGCCTAAGCCAGCGGACGCTGCGGATGCCTTGGCCCTTGCCGTCTGCCACTGCTGGCGTGCGCCGGCCCTGGCATGGATGAGCGGGGGTGATCCGAGTGCTGGCGTGGGGGCTGGGGCACGAACGAGCGGTGTGCGCGGCACCTCACCACGCACCGCGTCCGTCTCTCGGGCGGCGAAGACGTCCTCTTAAGCTATGTGGTACATCCACTCGAACCAAGGAACCTAAGTAATGATTGCATCTTTGCGCGGAACTGTCCTCGACATCCAGCTTGACCATGCCGTGCTCGAATGCGCCGGCGTGGGATACAAGGTGCTGGCCACCCCAGCCACGCTGGGCACGCTCCAGCGTGGTGAGGAAGCCCGAGTCATGACCACGCTCGTGGTGAAAGAAGATTCGATGACGCTGTACGGGTTCACCAGCCAGGATGACCGCGACATGTTTCACGTCCTCCAGACGGTCTCTGGGTTGGGGCCCAAACTGGCGCTGGCCGCGTTGTCCGTGATGAGCGCAGGTGATTTAGCCCAAGCAATCGCGGGGGAGGAGGCTGCACGGCTGCAGAAGATTCCGGGGGTAGGAAAGCGCGTAGCGCAGCGCTTGATCCTAGAACTCAAGGACAAGGTGCAGGCGTTTGCGCCCACGGACGGTGCTGATCCTGCGGCCTCCGCCCCTGCGGCTGCCGGCCACGTGGTGGAGGATGTCGTTGAGGCGCTCATTGGGCTGGGCTTTACGGACAAGATGGCTCGTCCGGTGGTGGAATCGGTAGTGGCTGAACAGCCCGATGCAGCGACGCCGGTGGTGCTGCGGGCAGCGCTGAGCCAACTGGGCGCGAAAAAATAGGGGAGAGTGGGTGAAATGTCAGACGTAGAACGCACTGAGTTTAAGCTGCCGGAGGGGATGGATTTAACCTCGCCTCCGCAGCGTAACCACGATGTGGACGCCACAGAGCAACAAGGCGAGCACGATATTGAGCGCTCGCTGCGCCCGAAATCCCTCGATGAATTCATCGGCCAGCCCAAGGTGCGCGAACAGCTATCGCTCGTGCTCAATGGTGCGAAGAACCGCGGGGTAACCCCGGATCACGTGTTGCTCTCCGGCCCGCCTGGGCTGGGCAAGACCACGATGGCGATGATTATCGCTCAAGAACTGGGAAGTTCCCTGCGCATGACGTCCGGCCCCGCACTGGAGCGGGCCGGAGACTTGGCCGCGATGCTGTCGAATCTCATGGAAGGTGACGTGCTCTTCATCGACGAAATTCACCGCATCGCCCGTCCCGCGGAAGAAATGCTCTACATGGCAATGGAGGATTTCCGCATCGATGTCATCGTGGGCAAAGGCCCTGGGGCGACCTCCATCCCGCTGGAAATCCCACCTTTTACTCTGGTGGGAGCGACGACGCGCGCGGGCATGCTGACTGGTCCGTTGCGTGACCGCTTCGGTTTCACCGCGCAGATGGAGTATTACGATACCGAGGACCTCACCCGAGTGATTACCCGAGCAGCGCGAATCTTGGAGGTTGATATCGACCAGGATGCCGCGGTGGAGATCGGCTCCCGATCGCGCGGGACGCCGCGTATTGCTAACCGGCTGTTGCGTCGTGTGCGCGACTATGCCGAGGTCAACGGAGATGGGCACATTAATGTGGCAGCTGCCCAGGCAGCGCTTCGGGTCTTCGACGTTGATGAACGTGGGCTGGACCGTCTTGACCGCGCGGTGCTCGAGGCCCTCATTAAGGGACACGGCGGTGGACCCGTGGGGGTTAATACGTTGGCTATTGCGGTGGGCGAGGAACCGTCAACCGTCGAGGAGGTCTGCGAACCCTACCTCGTGCGCGCCGGAATGATCTCCCGCACCGGGCGTGGCCGTGTTGCCACGGCAGCGGCCTGGCAGCACCTGGGCCTTGAGGCGCCCGAAGGAACTGTCGGCGGGACACTCTTCTAATTGTCCCGGCAATTGGCCGGGAGGCGGGCAGGTCTGGCACACTGGCCTTTTATGAACGGAACCCAACTTATTCTTCTCCTTGTTCTGGCCGTCCTCGTCATTTTGCCGAGCTTTATGTCCATGCGCGCGCAGCGCAAGCGCCAAGCGCAGATGAAGGAGCTCCAATCCTCGTTGCGCCCAGGCTTAGACGTGATTACGGCCGGTGGCCTGCACGGAACTGTGGTGGAGGCCCGCGGTGAACAGGTTGATTTGCGAGTCAAGGACGGCACGGTGATGACCTTCGACACCATGGCCATCGTGCGCTCCGCGGAGCCGATTGCTTCCCAGAACGAAGCAGCGGCTGAGCCGGAGGAGGGTGAGGACGAACGCTTTCCGAAGCTCTAAAACAAGTTGCACTCGTCACACTGCGGGTGCCTCACCTTAAACCTGTTAAGGATTATGCCAGTCCATGACGTACGATGATGGACTGTGCTTTAGTCATGGTGGCGCCGCGACACTCAGCACGTGCGTGGCAGTGGCTGCCATGACCCATGATTTTTAGCCCTGTTCCTCACAACACAGGAGATCTTTGTGTCCGCTTCGAAACGTGGTGGCGTCAGCAGCCGTCAACGGCAATGGCCCAGACGAGCAATGGCGCTCTTTGCGCTCATCGTCATTGTGGTTTACGCCCTTATCTTCCTAACCGGCGATAAATCGCCGACTCCCAAGCTCGGCATTGATTTGCAGGGCGGTACGCGAGTAACCCTCGTTCCGCAGGGCGAAGACCCCACCCAGGATCAGCTGCAGCAGGCACGCAACATCCTGGAGCAGCGTGTCAACGGTATGGGCGTCTCCGGCTCTGAGGTCGTTATCAGCGGCTCTAGCCTGGTCATTACGGTGCCGGGCGAAGACGCTTCCCAGGCGCAGGCTGTAGGCCAAACCTCGCAGCTGCTGTTCCGCCCAGTGGGTGAGCAGCCGATGCCGGACTTGGACAAGCTTGAAAAGACCATGACGGATATGGCGAACCGCTGGGTCAAGTACGGCGTCGTGGCACCGGAGCAGGCGAATGACGCACTGGCCTCTATCCACGACGCGCTCAACCAGAGCGCTGATGCCGCCCAGGGTGAGGATAAGAAGGAAGAAAACAAGGACGCGAAGAAGTCTCCGGCCCCGACCGTGAGCGAAAAGCCGCTTCCGGAACCGGCAAACTCTCTGGAAGAAACTGAACGTCGCGATCAGGTTAACGAGGTTCTCCTCAAGGACCGTCAGTCCGAGGACCCCACCGTTCAAACCGCGGCCCTGGGCCTGATGCGGTGCGATGCTGATTCCGATCCGCTGGCCGGCACCGACGATCCGGCAAAGCCGCTCGTGGCGTGTGACTACTCGAATCAGCAGCCCTATATCCTGATGCCGGCTCCGCTGCTGGACGGCATCGAGGATCCACACGGTACCCGCCTGACCGGTAACGAAATCGATACCCAATCCCCAATTCAGGGCGGTCTCAACGGCCAAACCGGCCAGATGGAGATCAGCTTCGCGTTCAAGACTGGCGACGGCCCCAACGGCTCTCAGACGTGGTCTACCCTGACCCAGGAGTACCTGCAGAAGCAGGTGGCCATCACTCTTGACTCGGCCGTTATTTCCGCACCGGTTATCCAGGGCGCGACTCCGGTGGGTTCTGCCACTTCCATTACGGGTGATTTCACGCAGGAAGAAGCCCAGAACTTGGCCAACAACCTGCGCTACGGTGCGCTCCCGTTGTCCTTTACGGGCGCTAACGGCGAGCCGGGCGGAACGGTGGAAACCGTGCCTCCGTCACTGGGTAAGGCGGCTCTTGAGGCAGCGCTTATTGCGGGTATCGTCGGCCTGATTCTGGTCTCCCTGTATTCCATGTACTACTTCCGCGCACTGTCCGCTGTGGCCTTGCTGGTGCTCATCGCCACCTGTGTCCTGCTCTATGGCGCTCTGGTTCTGCTGGGCCGCTGGATTGGCTACTCGCTGGACCTGTCCGGTATGGCGGGCTTGGTCATCGGTATCGGCGCCACGGCTGACTCGTTCGTGGTCTACTACGAGCGTATGAAGGATGAGCTCTTGGGCGGCCGCACATTCCGCTCCGCCACCCGCACGGGTTGGGAACGCTCCCGTGCAACGATCGTCACGGGTAAGGCCGTTACCCTGATCGGTTCCGTCGTGGTCTACTTCCTGTCCATCGGTGCGGTCAAGGGATTTGCCTTCACCATGGGACTGACCACGATCTTCGACCTCGTCGTATCCTTCCTGATCATGGCACCGCTCATGCAGCTCCTCGGCAGCCGCCCGGCCTTCGCTAAACCATCCATGAATGGCCTTGGTGGCATCTACAACCTTGTGGAGGAGCGCCGTGAACGCGGCTTTTATGCCAAACCGGCCAAGAACCCCGTTGCTACCGCTGCGGATGAGGAGAAGTAAACATGGCTGTCGAAACCACTAACCGCAAGATTTCCCGCTTTGACCGTCTCTACGTGGACGGCAGCGGATTCGACTTCGTGGGCCGGGCCAAAACCTGGTACACCATCGCCGGCGTGCTGCTCATCGCGTCCATTTTGGCCATTGCGCTCCGCGGCTTTAACTTGTCCCTTGACTTTGAAGGCGGTACGAAGCTCAACATGCCGGCGGGAGACCTCAGCACCGAGCAGGTAGAGGAAACCTTCAAGGATGCCACCGGTGTCACACCGGAGCTGGTGCAGATTGTGGGCGCCGGTTCCTCGGAGACATTGGAAATCACCTCCGAGCGCCTGTCCCAGGATCAGGTGAATCGGGCACGCCAGGCCATCTTCGAAGAGTTCCACGTCAAGGATGAAAACGGCAAGCCCAGCCCGGACGCGATCGGTTCCTCGACGGTATCGGAATCGTGGGGTGCCTCGATTACCAAGCGAATGGTCATCGCCATGGCGGTCTTCCTGGTGCTCGCCACTATCTACGTGGCGGTTCGCCTGCAGCGTGATATGGCCTTTGCCGCTATCCTCGCCCTTATCTTTGACGGTGTTTTCATCTCTGGTATCTACGCCCTCTTTGGAATTGAGGTTTCACCGGCGGTCATTATCGGCCTGCTGACTGTGCTTACTTTCTCCCTCTACGACTCCGTCATTGTCTTTGACAAGGTAGATGAAAATACGAGTGGGCTGGAGGGCCAGCGTAAGAAGACCTATGCCGATCTCACCAACCTGGCCATCAACCAGACCGTGATGCGTTCTATCTCTACCTCGGTCATTTCCGCGCTGCCGATTATCGCCTTGTTCATCGTCGCTGTGTGGCTGATGGGTATCGGTACCCTGCGCGATCTGGCCTTAGTCCAGTTCATCGGCGTTATCGAGGGCGTCTTTTCTTCCATCTTCCTCGCAACGACGCTGCTGGTGACATTGTCGAACCAGCGCAAGAGCGTCAAGAAGCATAACGCTGAGGTCGCCGCTTATCGGGCGGAAGGCGGGGACGCAGACGACGCCGACGATGATTCACCGAAGCCTGCGCGCACTGTGGTATCCCCGGCAGCAGTTTCCCCATCCACGGCCTCCGAGCCCGCAACGAAGCCGCGCGGCGAGGAGTCCGGTGGCGCGTCCTGGCGTCCTGGGCGCTAAATCGTGCGCGCCTCATCAGTTGCGGCACTGCTCGCTGTTGCTCTTACCGTTTCTGCGTGTGGAGCGAAGGAGGACAGGGCAGGCAAGGATGTCCCGCCGCCGCGCTTCGCAGTACTGAGCGACGCCCGCATCGCCACCAGCAATGCGGCTTCTGACTGGGGCGAAGCTGCGGGCGCCGCGCAGCTTGCCAGCCGCGTGTTCCCTGCGTTGTACGTGCCAGGCCCGGCTGGGCAGATGGTTCCGAACTCGGATCTGGCAGATGCTGAGTACGTTCCGGCCGAGAGCGAGGGCGTCGGCGCTCGTGTGGACTTCACGCTCACGGAGCAGGCACGCTTTGCCGACGGAGAACCTGTCACATGTGATGACTACCTTTTGGCGTATATCGCCGGGCAGTTGAGCGAGACCTTTGGCTCCCACCTCCCGTTGGCGGAAGACATAGCCGAGATGGAGTGTGCACCGCATAGTAAGAAGTTCACCGTCTGGTTTAACCCAGATGCTGGTTCGCGCTGGCGCTACCTGTTTGGGCCGGGCACGGTGGTGCCCGCCCACGCGTTAGCTAAGCGAGCAGAGCTCAGCATGGAGGAGCTCAACGCGGCGCTTCACGCCTACGACGTGACGACCTTGCAGCCTGTGGCGGAGGCGTGGCGCGAGGGGTTTTCTACCGAACCAGGCCGTTTCGATCCCGAGCTACAGATTTCCTTTGGTCCTTACAGCATTGATCGCGTCGAGGACGACGGCGCCATCGTACTCACCGCCAACGACAACTACTACGGCGACAAGCCGTCGCTGAAGGAGATCGTCATGCTGCCGAACACGGCGGATGCGGCTGCATTTGTGGCCTCGGACGAGTTGCGCGTGGCCGAGTCACCTACCGCGGCACCGTCGTGGCTGAATCGGGACGCAGAAGGAAAACCGGTCGACGTTAACTCCGTTGCGGGAGGCATGACCGATACTTTGGTTTTCTCCGAAGCCGGCACCTTCGCGCAGCCGTGGGCACGCGCCGCTTTCGCTGCCTGCGTCGATGCACAACGCATGGCAGAAGTTTCCGCAAAGGAATCCGGCGTGGAGGTACCCGCCGTCTCCGTGCGGACAGTGAGCACCAGTGATTCGGTGGCATCACAAATGGCGTCGCTCACCACAGTCCCTGTAGACACCGCCACTGCTTCCGGCCTCGCTGGCTATACGGTCGGCGTCGGATACCTGGCACCTAACCCGCGCTATAAAGCGATGGTGGAGGAGCTACGCGCAGCCTGCGAACCAGCCGGGATTACGGTGGAGGATCGTTCGGGGGATCGTGTATCCCGTGCCCAACTGGACGCCGACCCCTCGACGGGGTTGCCGGAGATCGACGTCTACCTTGGAGCCGTCGACCCGATGCGGGAGTATTCCGCGCCCGCTGCCAGTGTGAAGAACGCTGCGGCTTTACGCACACTGGAACAAGAGCTTTGGGAGGAGCTGCCGTCTATTCCCATTGCCGCGCAGCCCCGAACCTTCATCGTTGATCGCGCTGTGACTGGCGTGGTGCCCTACACTGGCCCTGCGGGTATCGGGTGGAATCTCGACCGCTGGGGCTATACCCGAAATGAAGCAACCGAAACAAAGGAAGAGTCGTGAGCGAGATTTACGTCGCAGCAGCACAAGCCCTGAAAGACAAGGTGCGCCTTGTCCCGGATTTCCCGGAGGAAGGAATCCTTTTCGAGGACCTGACTCCGGTGTTGGCCGATGCTGAATCCTTCGCCGCCGTTGTCGATGGCTTGGCTGAGGCGTGCAAGGAGCTCGGTGCTGACATGATCGGCGGCCTCGATGCGCGCGGATTCCTGCTGGGTTCAGCCGTAGCGTACAAGTTGGGGGTAGGTATTTTGGCCATTCGCAAGAAAGGCAAGCTGCCGCCACCGGTGCTGACCCAGGAGTACGAGCTGGAATACGGTACCGCCGCGCTGGAAATCCCTAACAGCGGCATCGACATCAAGGGCAAGCGCATTGTGCTTGTCGACGACGTCCTCGCCACCGGCGGCACTCTCCACGGCGCCACCTTGCTCCTGGAGTCCGCAGGAGCAGAGGTCGTGGGCAATGTCGTGGTTCTGGAGGTTCAGGGACTGGAGGGCCGCGAGCGCCTGGAAGGTTCTCCGCTGATTGTGCTCAACCAGATGGGGACAAAGGACTAAGGTTGTATGCCTAAGCTACTTCGCGGAGGCAGACATGACGACTGAAAAGCAGGACAAGACTGCATGGCGGCCAGGCGGCGTCCGCGGCATGTCCGCCCGCCTGGCTCGTTCGCTGACGGGCGGCAGAGTAAAGATCAATCCGGCGCTCGACCCGCTGATGTCCATTCACCGGGAATTTCATCCGAAGGCCGACGCGGAACTACTCAATAACGCCTACACCACGGCACAGCGTCTGCACGAAGGCGTTTTCCGCAAGTCCGGTGAGCCATACATCACGCACCCGCTGGCGGTAGCCACCATCGCCGCGGAGATAGGTATGGACACCACGACCGTCGCAGCAGCGTTGCTGCATGACACGGTGGAGGATACCGACTACTCGCTCGAGGATCTGACTCGTGATTTTGGTCCTGAGGTGGCCCGACTCGTCGATGGTGTTACGAAGCTCGACAAGGTTGCACTCGGCGCCGCTGCGGAAGCGGAAACGATCCGCAAGATGATTGTGGCAATGGCTACTGATCCGCGCGTGTTGGTTATCAAGGTGTGCGACCGTCTCCACAACATGCGCACGATGCGCTTCCTCCCGCCGGAAAAGCAGGCTAAGAAGGCACGCCAGACTCTCGACGTCATCGCGCCGCTGGCTCACCGCCTCGGAATGGCCAGCGTCAAATGGGAGCTTGAGGATTTGGCCTTTGCCATCCTGTACCCGAAGAAGTATGACGAAATCGTACGCATGGTGGCCGACCGTGCGCCCTCGCGCGATCGAGCGCTCAAAGAGATCAAGGCTCAGGTTAGCCAGGCGCTGAAGGCCAACGGCATCGAGGCTGAGGTGATGGGCCGCCCGAAGCATTACTGGTCGATTTACCAGAAGATGATCGTGCGCGGCCGTGACTTTGCGGAAATCTTCGATCTTGTGGGCATCCGTATTCTTGTCGATGACATCAACTCCTGCTACGCAGCCATCGGCGTGGTGCACTCGCTGTACCAGGCTCTTCCAGGGCGCTTTAAGGATTACATTTCTTCGCCGCGCTTCGGCGTGTACCAGTCCTTGCACACCACCGTGATTGCGGCCGGTGGCTCCACTCTTGAAGTGCAAGTGCGCACGCACGAGATGCACTACAACGCTGAGTTCGGCGTGGCGGCGCATTGGCGCTACAAGGAAACTAAGGGCAAGAATTCCGGCCACCAGGAAGAAGTCGACCAGATGGCGTGGATGCGCCAGCTGCTGGATTGGCAAAAGGAAGCAGCAGATCCCAACGAGTTCCTCGACTCCTTGCGCTATGACCTGACCGCCAAGCAGATCTTTGCGTTTACCCCGAAGGGCGACGTGGTTAACCTGCCTGCCGGTTCCACCCCCGTTGACTTTGCCTACGCTGTGCACACCGAGGTGGGGCACAGGTGTATCGGCGCCAAGGTCAATGGCAAACTCGTGGCCCTAGAGTCTGAACTCAAGTCCGGCGACAAGGTGGAAATTTTCACTTCTAAGGATCCGAACGCAGGACCGTCGCGGGATTGGCAGGAGTTCTTGGTGTCGCCCCGGGCGAAGACGAAGGTGCGGCAGTGGTTTGCCAAAGAGCGCCGTGAGGAGCATCTTGAAGCCGGGCGCGATGCCCTGGCCGCTGAGGTTCAGCGCGGTGGTTTGCCCATGCACCGCTTGTTCACCGCCAGCTCGATGAAGCAGGTGGCCGAGCAGCTGCACTATCCCGACGTGGATGCGTTGTACACCGCTATCGGCGCGGGCCACGTATCGGCGCAGCACGTTGCTAATCAGCTCATGGCTCTCTTTGGGGATCAAGATGACGCTGTCGATGCCTTGGCTTCGCGCACCCCGCTGAGTGAGCTGGAGAACTCCCGCGCGCAGCATACGAAGGATTCCGCATCCGGCACCGGCATTCTGGTGGAGGGAAGCCCAGACGTCATGGCCAAGTTGGCGAAGTGCTGCCAGCCCGTGCCAGGAGACGCCATCTTTGGCTTCGTTACCCGCGGCGGTGGGGTGTCTGTGCACCGTGCTGACTGCACCAACGCTGAAAAGCTGAAGTCCGAGCCGGAGCGCATGATGCAGGTGGAGTGGGCCGGTGGGCCGAAGTCTTCCGGCGCTTTCTCTGCGACACTGCAACTTGAGGCCATCGACCGCCAGGGCCTGCTCTTTGAGCTGACTCGTATCTTCAGCGAGCAGAGCCTCAACGTTTTGTCGATGACGTCCAACCGCGGCGATGACCACATTGCGACCGTGCGCTTTACCTTCTCGGTGTCCGATACCAAGCAGCTGGGGCAGCTCATGACGACGCTGCGCAACACCGAGGGCGTCTTCGACGTCTACCGCGTCACCGCCTAGGCGAACTGAAGCCCACGGCTAAACCACCGCCCCCTCAACCGGGGGTGTGCGGTTGAACACTGGGTTGCGCTGGGATGAAAACGGGGAAGACGCTAAGTAAACGTGCAGGTGGAGGCGTTAGCGAGCCCTGCGCAACCGTGATGGATGCGTTATAAACGCGTGGACAAGATTCCTCTCATCTTCAGGAGTACCACGTGAATTTCCGCCGCTTTGGCCAGCTGTTGGCCGCCACCACCGTTACCGCCGTTGCCGTCTCCGGCGCACCTGCCTTCGCCGCTGAGGCCGACCAGGTGACCATCTCCGTCACCAACTTCACCGACTTCCACGGCCACCTTGAGCTGGCCGAAAACTTTGATAAGGAAACCGAGGAACTGGTTGGTTACTCCGAGATGGGTGCTGCTCGCATGGCTGCGCTCATCAAGGCCGTCAACAAGGACCAGGAGTACGCCTTGACCTCCTCCGGTGATAACGTTGGCGGTTCCGCTTTCGTGTCTGCGATTTCTGAGGACAAGTACACCAACGAGGCCCTCAATGCTATGAATCTCGATGTCACGGCCGTGGGCAACCACGAGTTCGACAAGGGCGATAAGGATCTTATGGGCCGTATCAAGGACCAGTCCAACTTCCCGATCCTGGGCGCCAACGTCACCAAGGATGGCAAGCCCTTGCTCGATGCTTCCTTCGTCAAGGAGGTAGACGGCGTGAAGGTGGGCTTCGTTGGTACCGTCACTGAGAACACCAAGTACAAGGTGTCTGCTGCGTCCATCCCGGGCGTCGAGTTCTCCGACCCGGTCGAGGCCACCAATAAGGAAGCCAGCCGACTGAAGGAATCCGGCGAGGCCGAGGTTGTTGTGGCGCTCATGCACGAGGATGCTCAGCAGTTCGCTGAGGGCTTCAACAAGGATGTGGACATCCTCTTTGGCGGTGATACTCACGTCAAGACCCAGGGCGAGGTTGCCCGTGAGGGCGCATTGCCGCTGTACTGGGCACAGGGCTACGAGTACGGCAAGGTGCTTAACGACGCCGACATCACCTTCGACAAGGCCGAGAAGAAGATCACCAAGATTGATCTCAAGCAGTACGACGTGGCCGACGCAGAGGTCTTCGCCCAGCTGCAGGGCCTCGAAGACGACCCCGAGGTAGCTAAGGTCGTCGAGGAAGCAAAGAAAGTAGCGGAGATTGAGGGTGCCAAGACTGCTGGTACCACCGAGAAGGCCATGTACCGCGGCTCCGATGAGGGCAAGGACACCGGTTCCAACCGCGGTGTGGAGTCCACCCTTAACAACTTCATTGCGGAAGGTCAGCGCTACGCTCTAGCCAAGCCGGCGGGCAAGGACATCGAAATTGGCGTCATGAACGCGGGCGGTGTGCGCGCCGACCTCAAGGAAGGTGACGTTACATACCAGGACATCTTTGCTGTTCAGCCTTTCGGAAACTCCGTGATTACCGCTGAGGTCAGCGGAGCTGACTTCATCACCGCACTGGAAAACCAGTGGAAGCCTGGCCAGTCCCGCCCACGTCTGGCTCTAGGCCTGTCCAACAATGTCACCGTTGTCTACGACCAGAAGGCTGAGCAAGGCAAGCGTGTTAAGTCCGTCACCATTAACGGTGAACCGATTGACCCGAACAAGAATTACAGCATTGCTCTGTCCTCCTTCCTCGCATCCAGCGATACGGAAGCAGGCGGCGATGGCTTCTTCGAGCCCGGTTCCATCAAGAACCGCAATGACGTTGGCCACATGGACACCCAGGCGATGATTGACTACATTGCGTCCGGAGAGTCCAAGGTCCGCACCGGCCAGGGTCAGATCGGTGCTCACATTGAGGGGGACCTGAAGCCGGGCAGCGAGATTACCATTGACCTGTCTTCCCTGAACTACTCCAACGCTGAGGAGCCGCAGGCTAAGAAGGTCACCGTTGCACTGGGTGACGCTAAGGCTGAGGCAGGCATTGATAACGCAGCACAGCCGGGTGATGAGCAGTTTGGCGAGCGTGGCCGCGCAACCGTCAAGCTCACCATCCCGGAGGGCCTAGAGGGCGAGCAGAAGCTGTCCATCACCACGGATGCTGGTACTAAGGCTGTCCTGCCTATCACCCTTGAGGGCGCGGGTAACGACGAGGACCCGAAGGACCCAGAGAACCCGAAGGATCCGAAGGATAACGGCTCCAACAAGGATGTAGCGTCCTCCGTTGGCCTGGGCGTGGGGATCACCGTAGCGATTGCCGCTGCCATTGCCGCTGTGATTGGCGCTATTAACCTGCCGGCAGGCGCGCTACCGGCTCCGGTACAGCAGATGATTGAGCAGTTGCGCAAGCAGTTCAACATCTAGTCAGTCTCGTTCCTAAAGCCCGCACTGAGGTGCGGGCTTTTCGCATGCGGAAGGTATGGTGGGAAGCTGTGGATACACTGAGGCTATTTGGACGCGAGGCAATGTATCAGCTCGGCATCGAGCCTCACCGCATCCCGGTGGTGATGTTCGCAACGCTGGGCATCTACTTGGCTTTCATGCTCTTGGTCAAGCTTTTCGGTAGTCGGGTGCTGACGTCTATCACGGCCTCAGATGCTGTCATCATCATTATGTTTGGTGCGGTTTCGGGACGCGTCATCGTAGGCAACCCGCCCACGCTTGCCGCCGGCATCATCGGACTGTTTACGCTCATGTTGTTGGAGGCCGCTTTCGGCACCTTCAGACAGCTGGTGAGGTGGTCGAGGTTCATTGACCGAAAACCGGTCCTTTTGGTGTACAAGGGGGAACTGCAAGAGGACAACATGCATTTTGCGCACATCACCGAGAGGGATATCAATTCCGCTGTGCGCAAGGCGGGGCTCGGACGGCGTAGCGACGTCCAGCTTATGATTCTGGAACCGACTGGTCAGATTTCGGTCATCCGCCGTGGCCAGCTTGTCGACGCTTCAGTGTTTAAGGATATCCTCGGCGCCGAGCGCATCGAAGAAGTCGAAGAAGACTCGCAAAAGGATAGCGAATAGATTCTCGCCAGCTGTTAGACCTGCTAACCACTGTGAGGGTTGGAGTCCTGAAGGACGTGCCGAGATACCTTTCTCCATTCCACACGAGAGCGCGAGCCTCATGGGGTGGGGACCAGACTGCCCTACGTGACGAAAACATAGCCCGATCCCCGGGGCGGGAGGGAAAACTTTGGCAACTAAGGCAGCACGTCCAGGGCAGCAGTGTCTAGGGCAGTAACGGTCAAACGGGGGATGGCCAGCCCGCAAAACGAAAAATCTCCTCCGGCGCGTTGAACGCGGGAGGAGACTTACGTGCTTGCGGCTTAGTTGCCAGCGAGCTTGTCGCCGAGACGCAATGCGTCATCCATGGCGCCGATGATGGAGGTGATAACCTTGATCCACTCGCGGATCTCCTTCGGGCTGACGTTGCCCTCATCGTCGGAGGAGAGAGCGAAGAAAGCAGCGGAGGAGCTATCGTTCTCGACCGGAGCAGCGGAAGCAACAGCGGTGCCGGAGAAGGTGATGGTCGCAGCGGTAGCAACGGCAACGAGGGACTTACGGGAGAAGAACTTCATGGTGGAGTGTCCTAATCTTTGGAGAGGGTGGAAAGAGAAACCGAATTACTTCGCGTTAGGAGCGAAGTTCTTCTGGTAGAAGGCGAAGACGGTGCCCAGAGCGCCGATGATGGCGGTGAAGACTGCGATCCAGTCGCGGATCTCAGACGGCTTCATGTCGGTGATGGAGGAACCCTCAGAGTCGTTGGAGGAGGAAGAAGAGGACTCCTCTTCCTTCTCCTTGTCGTTCTCGGACTCGGAGTTGTCGGTCTCCTTGTTGTTGTCCGTGGTGGACTCGGAGTCTGCGGACTCGTTGGTTACGACTGCGGTGTCCTCAGCGGAAGCAACGGACACGCCGGACAGGGAAACGGTTGCAGCGGTAGCGGCAGCAACAAGGGCCTTACGGGAGAAGAACTTCATTCTCGTTCCTTAAGATCTCGGGAATTTCAAAGACCTCACAGATGCTACTGAGACATTGTGCGATTTGCAAGAGATTTGGCAATTAGTTGGTGAGTCTGTGTATCTGCTGGCCGCCGTATGTGAGCTGCGGATATTAAACAGAGGTGCCTGTGGTGGGTGAGTGGTTTGCCAAATGAACTGCTCAAGGCTAAGAAATTCTTAGTACCGGGCGGGGTGGGGCGGAGTGGTAAAGAAATAGCCCCGCTCGCTGAACGCGAGTGGGGCTAGTCACCGTAAAGGGGGTAAAACTTATCCCTCGATGGTTGCCTTGGTGATGCGCACCTCTTCGGCGGGCTCTCCGTCAGACTGTCCATCCTTGACGCCCTTAGCAGCGATAGCGTCGATGGTCTTCTGACCCTTCTCCGTCAAATCACCAAAGTAGGTGTAGGAGGGAGGAAGCGTCGAGTCCTTGTAGTTAATGAAGAACTGCGAACCGTTGGTATCTTCGCCGGCGTTGGCCATCGCGATGGAGCCCTTCGGGTACAGGGCAGGCTGTGCCTTGGCGGCATCGTCAGACTCATCGGTGGGGTACTCGTTGGCAAACTGGAAGCCTGGTCCACCGGCGCCCTGGCCGGTCGGGTCGCCACACTGCAGAACGAAGATGCCGCCATCGGTCATGCGGTGGCACACGGTGTCGTCATAGTACTTGGCCGAAATCATGTCCGTGATTGCGTTGACGGTACACGGAGCTAGGGAGCGGTCGAGGGTCATCTCGATGTCGCCCTGCTTGGTGGCGAAGTTGACGGTCACCTCACCCTTGGCTGGAATGTCCTTGCCGTTAGGCGTAGGCACCTCACGGGAGGCGTCACCTGCTTCTGGGTATTCACACGTTACGGTGTCACCCAGCGGTGTGGCACGCTTGCCGATCAAAGGCTCGGCGGTGGGGGCTTCGGTTGTGGTCTCCGCGGCCGAGCTCTCCTCGGCCTGAATCTCCTCTTCCTCCGACGAGCGGGTAGCCAAGAACCAGATTCCGCCGACGAGGGCAATAATGACGACGGCTGCCATCACAACAACGCCAAGTGGGCGGCTCTTCTGTTTACGGTCGCGGGACTTCAGCTCGCGATCGAGCTGGTTGAGCGCATCATCCAAGCGCTGGCTGTTAGTAGACACCTATGTTTCCTCCACAGTGGTGGTTCACAACTTTCGACTCACCTATCCTAACCGCACCGTCCTACATCATGGCGCGACGCCCCGCGCGTCAGTACGCTTGGGTGCCATGGCTACAACGAATTTTCAGAATGAACCCGTCGAAACCAACGCCGAGCTGCCCAAGGTTGGTGAGGTCCTGCCGGACTTCACCCTTGTCGGTACCGATCTGGCAGAGCTGACCAAGGCAGACTTCGCCGGCAAGCGCCTCGTCGTTTCATGCTTCCCATCCGTCGACACTGGTGTGTGCGCGGCGCAGCTGCGCAAGTTCAACGAGGAGGCGGCTGGACTGGAGAACACTGTTGTTCTGTCTGTCTCTCGTGACCTGCCGTTCGCACAGGAGCGTTTCTGCGCAGCTGAGGGCATTGAGAATGTCGTCAGCGCCTCTGACTTCCGCTCTGACTTCGCGGATAAGCTGGGCCTCGTGCTAGAGGGGTCCCCACTCAAGGGCCTGTTCGCCCGCGCGGTCATCGTCACCGACGAGGACCACAAGGTGACCTACACCGAGCTGGTTCCGGAGGTCACGACTGAGCCGGACTACGACGCAGCTTTGGCATCGCTCAAGTAATGCCCGCTCCCGAAATCTACGGTTTCGCCGCCGGGCCTTATAAAACCAACACTTATGTGGTGGCTAACGGATCCCGGGCGTTCATCGTGGACCCAGGGATGCACACGCGCGAGAAGCTTGAGCAGCTCGCGCGTGAGAAGTCCTTGGAGTTTGAGGCCGTCGTGCTCACCCACGGCCACATTGACCACACGCGCGATGCCGCCGAGTTCGACCTACCGGTCTACATCCACCCAGATGACGCGTTTATGCTTGTGGATGGCTCCGGTGTGTCCCCCGAATCGCAGATGCTCTTTGCTGCCGCCTCCATGAAGCAGGTGGCGGACCGTCGCGACTTGATCGGCGGAGAAACGTTGAATCTGGTTGGCCTTGAGTTCAAGCTGCTCCATGCACCAGGTCACTCGCCCGGATGCGTCATTCTCGTGGCTGAGGAGGTTGCCCTGACGGGCGACGTGCTGTTTAAGGGTTCCATCGGGCGCACCGACTTGCCGCACTCCGACCACGCCGCGATGCAGCGTTCCTTGCGCGGCCCGGTGTGGGGCCTCGATGACTCCCTTGCTATCTTGCCGGGCCATGGCCCGACCACGACTATGCGTCGTGAACGCGCGACTAATCCGTTTCTACGCGCAGCGGGGGATGTACTCTAAAGGGCGTGAGTGATAAGAAGCAGTTCAAAGCCCTGTCCGCGCCCAAAGGTGTGCCGGACTACGTCCCGCCGCAATCGGCCATCTTTGCCAAGGTGCGCGACACCTTCGTGCACCAGGCACACCTGTCCGGCTTCCAACACATCGAGCTCCCTATCTTCGAGGACACCTCGTTGTTCGCCCGCGGTGTGGGGGAGTCCACGGATGTTGTGTCCAAGGAAATGTACACCTTCGCCGATCGTGGCGATCGTTCCGTGACACTGCGCCCAGAAGGCACCGCTGGTGTCATGCGTGCGGTCATTGAACACAACCTCGACCGCGGCCAACTGCCGGTCAAGCTGAACTACTATGGTCCTTTCTTCCGTTACGAGCGCCCGCAGGCGGGCCGTTACCGCCAGCTGCAGCAGGTCGGAGTGGAGGCCATCGGCGTGGATGATCCGGCGCTGGACGCAGAGATCATTGCCTTGGCGGATCGCTCCTACCGCAGCCTAGGCCTGAGCCAATTCCGCCTTGAGCTGACCAGCTTGGGTGACCACGACTGCCGCCCGGCCTACCGCGAGAAGCTGCAGGAGTTCCTGTTCAAGCTGGATCTAGACGAAGAAACCAGGGCCCGCGCGGAGCTGAACCCGCTGCGCGTGCTCGATGACAAGCGCCCGGAAGTCCAGGAGCAGCTTGTCGACGCCCCCCTGATGCTCGACCACCTCAATGCCGAGTGCCGCGAGCACTTTGAGACGGTCACTGGCCTGCTCGATGACATGGGCGTGCCCTACACCATCAACCCGCGCATGGTCCGCGGTCTCGATTACTACACGAAGACCTGTTTCGAATTCGTCCACGATGGCCTCGGCGCGCAGTCCGGCATTGGCGGCGGCGGCCGCTACGACGGGCTCATGGCTCAGCTCGGCGGACAGGAGTTGTCCGGTATCGGCTACGGCCTCGGAGTGGACCGCACGGTTTTGGCCCTGGAAGCCGAGGGCGTGGAGCTCGACGGCGTCGAAGAGCGCGTGGCCGTTTATGGCGTTGCTTTGGGCGCTGCGGCAAAGAAGAAGATGGTCAGCATCATTGATGACCTCCGCAAGGCCGGTATTTCCGCGGACATGTCCTTCGGTGACCGCGGCCTCAAGGGAGCGATGAAGGGCGCTGATCGCGCCAACGCCCGCTTCGCACTCGTCCTCGGTGACCAGGAGCTAGAGTCTGGCACCGTGGCGCTCAAGGATCTGCGCGCGCACGAGCAGCACGACGTCCCCGTGGGGGACGTCGTCAAGCAGCTTTGTCAGCTGGTTTAGCACTCCACCTGGGAGACGGTGAAGCCCATCGTCTTCGCTAGACCACCGAGCGAGGTCTCCTTGTACTTGGAGAGCATGTCGCGCCCCGTTTCGGCCATCGTGCGTACCGCGTTATCGAGGGTAACGTGGTGCGTTCCCTCTCCCATGCGGGCCAGGCGTGCGGCGTTGATGGACTTGACGGCACCGATGGCGTTGCGCTCGATGCAGGGAATCTGCACGAGGCCGCCGACCGGGTCGCAGGTCAAGCCGAGGTTGTGCTCAAGCGCGATCTCGGCAGCATTCTCTACCTGCTCCGGAGTCCCCCCAAGCAGTTCGGCCATGCCGGCCGCCGCCATAGAGGAGGCGGAGCCTACCTCACCCTGGCAGCCCACCTCGGCGCCGGAAATGGAGGCATTGGACTTGATAATGATGCCCACGGCACCCGCAGTGAGCAGGTAGCGGCGAGCATCGGCGCGCGTAAAGTCCGCCATGAAGTCGCGGGCATAATGGAGTACCGCCGGTATGATGCCACAGGCGCCATTCGTCGGCGCAGTAATGACGCGGCCGCCGGCGGCGTTCTGCTCGTTGACGGCGAGCGCGTAGAGGTTTACCCATTCCATCGCGGAAAAGCCACAGGACTCGTCGTCCTGCTTGGCCAACAACTGCTGGTACATCTGCGGCGCGCGGCGGTTGACGCGGAGACCACCAGGCAAGATTCCCTTGGTGGAAATTCCCTCGGTCACGCATTCGCGCATGATGTCCCAGACGAGATCGAGGTGCTGGTAGACGTAGTCGAGACCGCCCTCGTCGCGGTGAAGCACAGCCTCGTTCGCCGCAACGATCTCCCAAATCGCCATGTCATTGGCAGCGCACAGGTGAAGCAGGTGCTCACCAGATTGGAATTCATAAGGAACGGTGTCCTCGGCGGTAGCCGCAGCGACACCGGCCGGAACGCCAGTGTCGGTTTCGAGCTGGGCGTTGTACTCCTCGCGGGACAGAATGAAGCCGCCGCCGACGGAGAAATACTCCGCGTTCTCGGCGAGGATGGAGCCGTCTTCGTCCCAAGCAGTAAAAATAAGGCAGTTCGGGTGCTCGGGCACCGGCTCGTTGTTGAATTCGATGCTGTATTCCACCTCGCCTGCCGGGCCGCTGATGCTGCCCTCGGTAGGGATGAAGGCATCGGCGCGTGGCTCAGCATCGAGCGGAACGGAGAGCGGATCCCAACCGGCGAGGCCTAGAATGACGGCCCGGTCCGTAGCGTGTCCACGGCCGGTAGCGGACAAGGAGCCACGCAGTTCGATGTGGACCTTTGCTGGGTGTTGCTCAAGGGTCTCGAGGAAGGCCTTAGCAGCACGCATGGGGCCCACGGTGTGGGAGGAGGAGGGACCGATGCCGATCGAGAAGATGTCGGTCACGCTAATTGTCATGGGGGTTAAACCTCCTTAGAAGCGTTAAATAAGTTACGCCTTACGATAGTACCGAGCGCCCCCAGTCGTTGCTTAGCCCGGTTGGCCGTCGTGGCGGGACAGGAGTTCGCGGAAGCCCCCTGATTCCGAATCCGGTGCCTGCCCAGCAGAACCCTGGTGTGTGTCCTGCGGTTCGCCGAGAGGGCCGGCAAGGCCAGCTACGCGGTCGAGCGGGCGCACCATGAGGTCCGCCAACTCCCCAGCGGCGCGCTCGATGCGCTTTTCATTGCGCGCGCCCTCAGCGGTGCCAAAGTCCTCCGTGGCCTGGAAGATGCCGGTGGGGACCACCGTGGCATGCAGGTAATTGAGTAGTGGGCGCAGGGCATAATCCAACACCAAGGCGTGACGGCTGGAGCCGCCCGTGGCCGCGATGAGGGTTGGAAGCCCCTCCAGGGAATGTGGCTCCAAGGTGTCGAAGAACATCTTGAACAGACCCGAGTAACTGCCCTGGAACACGGGACTGACCGCGATGAGGCCGTCGGCATCCAGCACCGCGGACTGTGCCGCGGTGAGACGGGGCGTGGGCGAAACCCAGTTGGTCATGGCCTCAGCTAGCTCGCTCGCGAGGTCCCGGAGCTCGACGACGGTGATGTCGGTGCCTTCGCCCCGCGCGGTGACGTGGGCGGAGGTGGCGGCCGAGAGGGCGTCGGCAAGCGCGCGCGTCGAGGACGGCGATGACAACCCAGCCGTAATGACGACGAGTGACCGCATCTACTTCTCCTCTCCAGGGTTGACCAACGCGTGTGGTTCATAACTACCGAGCGTGGCGTGCGTTGGCGGGTCAGAAGGTACATGATCTGGGCGGCGCTCCTCAAAGCGCCGGCGCAGCTCAGGGACGACCTGCGTACCCAGAATCTCAATCTGCGCTAGCACCACCTCTTGCGGAAGGCCGGCATGATCGATAAGGAAGAGCTGGCGCTGATAGTCGCCCACCCAGTCGGCGAACTGCAGGGTTCGTTCTACGACCTGCTCCACCGTGCCTACCGTCAGTGGGGTTTGTGCGGTGAATTCTTCTAAGGAAGGGCCTTGGCCGTAGACCGGGGCGTTGTCGAAGTAGGGGCGGAAGAAATCCTTCGCCTCCTGCTCGGTAGACCCGATGAAGACATGCCCGCCGAGGCCCACGATGGCCTGATCCCCGCGACCATGACCGTAGGATTCGTAGCGGTTGCGGTAGAGGCTCACCATCTTCGCGGTGTGTTCCTTGTTCCAGAAGATGTTGTTGTGGAAGAAACCATCGCCGTAATAGGCCGCCTGTTCGGCAATCTGTGGGGAACGGATAGAGCCGTGCCAGACGAAGGGCGGGATACCGTCGAGCGGCGCCGGTGTGGCGGTGAATCCCTGTAGCGGGGTGCGGAATTTTCCTTGCCAGGTCACGACCGGTTCGCGCCACAGGCGGCGCAACAGGTGGTAGTTCTCCACCGCCAGAGGGATACCTTCGCGGATATCTTTGCCAAACCACGGGTAAACCGGACCGGTGTTACCGCGGCCCAACATGAGATCGATGCGCCCGTCAGCCAGGTGCTGGAGAAAAGCGTAGTCCTCTGCAAGCCGGACGGGGTCGTTGGTGGTGATCAGCGTGGTGGCAGTGGAGAGGTGCAGGTTCTTCGTCTGCGCCGCGATGTAGGCCAGATGGGTGGTGGGTGCGGACGGGACGAAGGGTGGGTTGTGGTGCTCGCCGGTGGCGAAGACGTCGAGGCCCACCTCCTCTGCCTTGAGGGCGATTTCTGTCATAGCGCGGATGCGCTCCGGCCTCGGTGGGGGTGCGACCGGTGGTGGGATCTTGCGTGACATCACCGATGCTAAAGACTCCAAATTGCATGCCATACTCCTCTCTGTGACATGTCAACAAAGTTTAGCCGGGTAATTATTCCCACTCAAGGGCGTCGACCAAGACTGCAAGATCCGCTGGCGTTGCGATGGCGAGCGGGCGCTGCGAAGGCTTGCCCTGCTCGGTAAGGAGAACCGCACTAGGATGCGTGCCGTCCGCCGCGGGTTCGGTGAGGGCATCGATGACCTCTTGCGCACTGGCGTTGCGGGGAAGGAACTCGGCCCTGTCCTTCTTCTCTGCAAACTCTAGAACGGCGCTAATCGACGCCGCGTTGACCACACCATCGTCTCCCAAATCTGCTGCGACCCAGCGGGCGATGACATTGGTCGTGAGGAGGGCTTGGTAAGCGCCGGAATCATAAATCGGGATCTGCGAATAGCCGGTCCTATTAATGAGCCGGAGAGCCTCTATGATCGGGGTATCGGGGCCAAGTGTGGTGACCTCACGGTTGGCGAGTAAGGACTGTGCCGTGGGCGGATCTGTAAGAAGCCGCTGGAGGTTCTCTAGCTGCGCCAGCACCTGTGGGTGCGGGGTAGCGATGGGCTCGCCGTCGAAATAGCGGCCGTGGGCGATGGCGTTGCGCAGATTACCTAAGTCCTTGAGCTGCTCTGCCTGGCGCTTGCTGAGCAGGTGTTTGTCGTGTGCGCGGTCGACAATCCACCAGAAGGAGTCGGAGTTCTTGGCCCCGACGGCCTGGCGGAGAAACTGCTCAATGTCGTTGAATGCGGAAAAGAATCTGGCCAGGGAGTTATCGCTCATGCCGTCCCAGTGTACGGGTGCTCTCAAACCCCAGTGGTCGCTGGTGGACAGAGAAAACAAAGAAGCCGCGAGTATCCCGAGGCGGCAGGAGACTCGCGGCGACTGGGTACGATGCCCTGTGCGCGTGTTGTGTTGAGACTAGAACACGACGCGCAGGATGGAGACCGTCACAGCTGCGATGGCAGCGGCGGCTGGGAGAGTGATGACCCATGCGAGGGCGATGGGCTTCATCAGGTTCCAGTTAGCAGCGCGGTTGACGATGCCGACGCCAAGGACAGCACCGATGAGGATGTGCGTCGAGGAAACCGGGAGGCCTAGGAGGGAGGCTGCCATGACAACGGCAGCGGCAGCCAGCTCAGCGGCGAAACCGGAGGAGGGGTGCATCTGGGTCAGGCCGGAACCGACGGTCTGGATAACGAAGCGGCCGATGAACCACAGGCCAGAAACGAGGGCAATGCCCATAGCCACCATGACCGGCAGCGGGACGGTGACTTCGTCAGAAATCCGGTTGGTCTGCAGGACATCGAAGACGGCGGCGAAGGGGCCGATGGCGTTGGCGATGTCGTTCGAGCCGTGCGAGAACGCGAAGGCGGAGGCGGTGAAGACCTGCATCCAAGAGAAGAGGAGGAAGGTGGAGCGGGACAGGGACTTCTTCTTCAGAGAGCGGGCGAAGATGAAGACGGCCATCCAGACCACGGCACCTACCATGCCCATGACAAGGAGGTTCTCAAGTGTGGAGAAGTCAACGCCGGTGTTCTTGAGGCCCTTGAAGAGCATCATCGCGGAGATGATAACAGCGCCCAATGCTGCCAGCAGCGGGACCCAGTTCTCTAGTGCGCGGTGCGCGTTGACGTCCTCGAGATCCTTGTTGAGGTTGTGCAAATCTCGGTAGTAGTCGGACTCGAGCGCCTCTGGATCGTAATCATCTTCCGCGGTGAGGGCGGCATCACGGGCCATGGCGTTGGTGTAGGAAATCTGCTGCAGCTCGTTCATGCGCTCGAAGCGGGTCTTGTGCTCCTTGCGCAGCTCAGCGCGGCGAACCTTGATGTCGCGCAGACGCTCGTCTGCGGCGTCGTTGTAGACGAGGATGGAAGCCTTAATCCACCTAAACAGCAGGTAAGCGGCAACACCGCCAAGAACTGGTGAAAGTACCCAGGAGAAAGCAATGGTGCCAATGCCGCCCCACTGCACCATGTCCATTCCGCCCTTGCCGGTGACGAAGCCGACGGTCAGCGCGGCGCCGACGATACCGCCGACGATGGAGTGGGTCGTAGAAACCGGCCAGCCCATGCGGGTAGCGACGAGCAGCCAGATGGCAGCGCCGAGCAGCGACGCCATCATGATGTAGACGAACTCCATGGGGTCGAGCCCGTCAATGGCGTCGAGGTCCACAATGCCGGAGCGGACGGTGTCGGTAACCTCGCCGCCGGCGAGGATCGCGCCGGATACCTCAAAAACCGCCGCAACAGCGAGGGCCTGCTTCATAGAGAGGGTTCCCGCACCCACGGAGGTACCGAAAGAGTTGGCGACGTCATTGCCACCAATGTTGAAGGCCATGAATACGGCGAAGATGATCGCGGTAACAAGGACGATCTTGTTAGCGCCCTCAGCAACCTCTCCGTTGCCCCAAATGATGAAGAGGACAAGAGTAACAGCGGTGATGGCGCCGAAGAACAAGTGCCAAATCCAGTCCTTGTTCTTACCATTCATCGTTTCGAGATCAGGCATCGTCGGCGTGGCGGTGCTCAAAACGTCGTTCCTTTCATGAAGAGAACGCTGCGTGATGAGGAAGCGCGGGCTGCCGCGGGCAAGGTAAAAGCGTCAATAATGATGGGGATTAACGTACCTGCTGCGGTGCAGGTGATGACATCACGCACAGTTCTTTTATGTTTTTAAAGACAGAGCGGATCCCACCACGAACCGGCGGGAACTTGATCAGGGTAAAGCATCAAGATTGCCGGCAGGTAAACGCCTCATGTATTTGAATTTAATCTGCACATTTTGTGGAACATTTGGGGGTGGTGTGGCCTTTCGGTGGACACACCAACATTTTTGACGCTCGGTATTAAGACTTATATACGCCTCGACCCAAAGTGTCGCACTGCTCCATCTTTCCGCTGTTATATCCGGCGAGGAAGGATTGTGCTCGGTCCTCAGAGGAGCCGTGTGTCCAGGTATCGGGGCGTACCTCGCCGCCAGAGCGGCGCTGGATGTTGTCGTCGCCCACGGCGCGGGCAGTGTTGACGGCGTCGGTGACCTGCTGTTCGGTGATCGTTTCGAGCAAAGCATCCTCACCCTTGTCGGCGTAGTGTGCCCACAGTCCGGCATAGCAATCCGCTTGCAGCTCAATCTTCACTGCGTTGGAGTCCTCGCCGGGTTCGTTGTAATTGGACAAGCTGAGTGTGCCCTCTAGCTTCTGAATGTGGTGGCCAAATTCGTGGGCGACGATATACATCTGTGCCAGAGGTGCATTATCCCCACCGAAGTTGCGGAGCTGATCGAAGAACGCGGTGTCGAAATAGGCGGACTCATCGGCCGGGCAGTAGAACGGCCCGGTGGCGCCGGAGGCTTGGCCACAGCCGGACATAGTGGTGTTGTTAAAGATGACGCGGCCGGGTTCGACGTACTCGATGCCTGCCTGATCCGGCAGCTGCTGGGCCCAGACCTTGTCGACGGACTGGGCGGCGAACATGACGCGGCAGTCGTCGTACTTATTGCCGTCCTCGGCAGTTTGGCAGTGTGCGAAGGCATCCTCTCCGCTTTCCTCTGGGCCGACCTGGGTTTGGTCGGGCTGAGGGCTGCTTTCGGTGATGTCACCAAGATCGCCGCCAAGCAAGAGATAGAGGCCAATGAGGAGGAGGGAGCCAATGCCGCCGCCGGTAGCGATCATGCCGCCGCGGCCCCCGCCGCCGGAGCTTGCTCGCTTGCCATCAAAGTTGGCGCCAGATTTGAAAGTCATGGTCCAGATTTTGCCATATGCGGGCGGTGATGTGCGTGTGATGAGGGGAGCTGCGTCAAGCGGGGGTACCAGTGCTCGACGTTCGGCGGCGCTCGGTGTTTACCCCAGCGCTGAGCAAGTCTGGTGCGGGCGGTAGACTTGGGCCGTTCAAGTTCTTGCATCCCTCGGCGCGTGCTGTCTACGCGTGGCGTGTGTGGGTGCGAGCGTCAACGATGAGAAGGGATTGAACGAGAGTGCTGCGTACACATTTGGCAGGCGAACTGCGCAAAGAGATGGCGGGGGAGACCGTCACCCTGACGGGTTGGGTGGCGCGCCGTCGCGACCACGGCGGTGTTATCTTCATTGACCTGCGTGATCGCTCCGGCGTTGCCCAGGTGGTTTTCCGTGAATCCGAGGTGGCTGAGCGCGCCCACGATCTGCGCTCCGAGTACTGCGTTAAGGTCACCGGCGTGGTGGAGCCCCGTCCAGAGGGTTCCGCTAACGCGAACCTGGCCTCCGGTGAGATTGAGGTCAACGTTACGGATCTGGAAGTGCTCAACAAGTCTGCAGCGCTGCCATTCCAGATCGATGATCCTTCTTCCTCCGGTGAGGTCGGCGAAGAGACTCGTCTGAAGTACCGCTACCTCGATCTGCGTCGGGAGCGCCAGCACGAGGCTCTGCGCCTGCGCTCGGCAGCTAACCGCGCCGCTCGCCAGGTCCTGGATAGCCATGATTTCACTGAAATCGAAACCCCGACCCTGACCCGTTCCACCCCGGAGGGCGCTCGTGACTTCCTCGTGCCCGCCCGCCTCAAGCCGGGCAGCTGGTACGCACTCCCGCAGTCGCCGCAGCTGTTTAAGCAGCTGCTCATGGTGGCCGGCATGGAGCGTTACTACCAAATCGCTCGCTGCTACCGCGATGAGGACTTCCGCGCGGACCGTCAGCCGGAGTTTACACAGCTCGACGTCGAGATGTCCTTCGTTGATCAGGACGATGTGATCGCTCTCGCGGAAGAAATCATCTCCGCCCTGTGGAAGCTCATCGGCTACGAGATCAAGACACCGATTCCGCGCATGACCTACGCAGACGCTATGAAGTACTACGGTTCCGATAAGCCGGACCTGCGCTTCGACATCAAGATCGTGGAATGCACCGAGTTCTTCAAGGACACCACTTTCCGCGTGTTCCAGAACGAGTACGTTGGCGCCGTCGTCATGGAAGGCGGAGCTTCCCAGCCGCGCCGTCAGTTCGATGCGTGGCAGGAATGGGCAAAGCAGCGCGGTGCGAAGGGCCTGGCTTACATCACCATCGCTGAGGACGGCACCTTGGGCGGCCCAGTGGCCAAGAACATTACTGATGCCGAGCGCGAGGGCATTGCTGAGCACGTCGGCGCCAAGCCGGGTGACGCCATCTTCTTCGCGGCTGGTGACACCAAGTCTTCTCGCGCTCTTCTGGGTGCAGCACGCGGCGAGATTGCAAAGAAGCTGGATCTCATCAAGGACGGCGACTGGGCCTTCACCTGGGTTGTGGACGCACCACTGTTCGAGCCTGCCGCTGATGCCACCGCCTCCGGCGACGTGGCTCTGGGCCACTCCAAGTGGACTGCGGTACACCACGCCTTCACTTCGCCGAAGCCGGAGTATCTGGACAACTTCGACGAGAACCCGGGTGAGGCGCTGGCCTACGCCTACGACATCGTCTGCAACGGCAACGAGATCGGCGGCGGATCTATCCGTATCCACGACCAAGACGTGCAGAAGCGTGTCTTCGACGTTATGGGCATCGGTGAGGAAGAAGCACAGGAAAAGTTCGGCTTCCTGCTCGACGCTTTCCAGTTTGGTGCCCCGCCGCACGGTGGTATCGCGTTCGGTTGGGACCGCATTGTCTCCCTGCTGGGCGGTTTCGACTCCATTCGTGACGTCATCGCCTTCCCGAAGTCCGGTGGCGGCGTGGATCCATTGACCGATGCTCCGGGCACCATTCCTGCCGAGCAGCGCAAGGAGACCGGCGTGGATTTCAAGCCGGAGAAGGCAGCCAAGGCCGCTCAGGGCGACAAGGCAGGGAAGGAGTCCTAGGTCGCTCAACTCGGTGATGTAGTTGGGCCTTCGATATGTGGAAGCAGGCAAGCAAGTGAATCCGATGGGACACGAGTCCAAGAAAAAATCTGTGGCGGATGCCGTGGTGGCGGAAGCCTCACAGATGCTCTCGCGCCGCTTTGGCGGGGAGCCTGAGCTTAGTGACGTCGAGCAACTCACTGGTTCGGGCAACGCCGTGGTGCTTCGTGCCCGCACGTCACCGAGTGCCTTTTTCCCGCATCGTTCGGTGGTCATCAAGTACAACCCAGTCACCGGGCACACCATTGATGACGCCGCCCTTCTGCGTGAGGTGGTGGCCTATCAGTTCACCACAGCGTTGTCCGAAGAGGTTCGCCCAGGCCCAGTACTGCTCGCACACGACGTCGAGAAGCGCATCTTGGTGCTGTCTGACGCCGGCGATGGCGACACCCTGGCGGACACTCTTGCCCGCAGCAATGACGAAGAACGCGGAGAGCTGCTCAGGTCCCTGGGCGGCGCGCTGGGCAAAATGCACGCGGGCACGGCTGGGCGCGAAGAGGATTACGAGGCTCTGCTGAACCGGCAGTTGCGCCGGCATCCCGAATACGCCGAGCACCAAGCCCTGCGGGATGAGTCTCTGAAAAGCTCCATCCTGATCGGTGCGGACATCCTCAGCGAAGCAGGACTGGAGCCACCAGAGCACGTCCGCGAACTAGCCCGCACCGCCATGCAGAGCTTTAGTTCTGGCCGCAACCGCGCTTTTACGCCCTTCGATCTGTCCCCAGACAACATCATCGTGGGGACAACACTGACCTTCCTGGATTATGAGTGGGCCGGTTTTCGCAACGTGGGCTTTGATGTAGCCTGCGTTGTCGCCGGCTTCCCACAGTTCCTCTTCAGCCGCCCGATTACGGATTCTGAGGCGGACGTCTTCATCCAAGCCTGGCAGCGCCGGGTCGTCGACGTGTGGCCGCAGCTGGCGGATGAGAAAACACTGCATGAGCTGATAGTCGCTTGTCTCATTGGTTGGGCTTTGTCGAGCGTGACCACCATGTATGCCGGTGGGATTGAAGGGGTAGTAGCACTGGCGGAGGGTAACGCCGAGATTTATCGTGACCCGCGTCGCTCGCTGCTGCGCCGCTCCGATCACGGCCCGTTCAGCGAGGATGAGCTCTTGATTCGGCGCGACCTTTATGAAACTTTCGAAGCGCTCTCACGTTTTGCCGCGCAGTGTAAGCACGATGGGTGCTCGACTGTTGCCGCTTTCGGTCGCGCTGTGGCCTCCCGTCTCCGGGAGTCCTGATGGGGCAGGAGTCACTCTTCGGCGACGACCAATCAGCGCCAAGCCTGCCGGGTGGCCCCGATATTTTTGCGACTCATTCGGGGTCACCGCTGGCCGCGCGCATGCGGCCGCAAAGCCTCGACGAAGTAGTGGGCCAAAAGCACCTTCTGGAACCCGGGACTCCGCTGCGGCGCCTCGTCGAGGGCTCCGGCGAGGCCTCCGTCATCCTGTACGGCCCGCCAGGCACCGGAAAGACGACCCTGGCTTCGCTGATCGCGTCCTCTCTGGGGGATAACTTCATCGGCCTGTCCGCCCTCGACTCCGGCGTCAAGCAGGTACGGGAAGTCATCACGCATGCTCGCCGCGAGCTGATTGAGGGCCGCCGCACAGTGCTCTTTATCGATGAGGTGCACCGCTTTTCCAAAACCCAGCAGGACGCATTGCTGGCTGCGGTGGAAAACCGGACGGTGCTACTCGTGGCAGCTACCACCGAGAACCCCTCCTTCTCCGTGGTGGCGCCTCTGCTCTCGCGTTCGCTGCTGCTGCACTTGGAGCCGCTTGACGACGCCTCCCTGCGCACTCTCGCCGAGCGAGCGCTGACGAGCGAGCGCGGCTTAGCCGGGCGGATCACCGCAACGGAAGACGCTCTGGACCAACTGGTGCTGCTCGCCGGGGGAGATGCGCGGCGAACGCTGACCTACCTCGAGGCTGCGGCCGAGGCGGTACCGGATGGCGGCGAGCTGACCGTTGACATCCTTAAAGACAACGTCAACCGCGCCGTGGTGCGCTATGACCGTGACGGCGATCAGCACTATGACGTCGTTTCCGCGTTCATCAAGTCCATCCGCGGCTCCGACGTGGACGCCGCATTGCACTACCTTGCCCGCATGATTGAGGCCGGCGAAGACCCGCGCTTCATTGCGCGCCGGCTCATCGTGCACGCCTCAGAGGACATTGGGATGGCCGACCCCACCGCGCTACCCACCGCCGTGGCCGCCGCGGAGGCCGCTGCGCTGATCGGCCTGCCCGAGGCGCGCATCCCGCTGGCTCAGGCCACGATCCACCTGGCTACTGCGCCGAAGTCGAATTCCGTTATTAATGCCATCAATTCTGCTCAGGCCGATGTCCGGGCCGGTAAGAGCGGTTACGTCCCGCCGCACTTGCGCGACGGGCACTACGAGGGTGCTAAGCGCCTAGGTAACGCCGTCGGCTATCAGTACCCGCATGATGATCCACGCGGTGTTCTAGCCCAGCAGTATCTGCCGGAGACGCTGGCCGATGCCGAGTATTATCAGCCCACCGACCACGGAGCGGAAAAGCGCGTGCGCGAGTACCTGGGAAGGTTGCGGGACATCATCCGGGGGCGGCGTCGCTAAGCACAGCACCGGACGGGTAAAGTTGAGCGCTGACTAGAAACCTCTCAACAGTGAAGGACTTTTGCTCGTGAAGACTCATGAGATCCGGGAACGCTTTACCCAGCACTTCGTCAAGGCCGGCCACGAAGCCGTCCCCAGCGCGTCGCTGATCCTGGATGACCCGAACCTGCTCTTCGTCAACGCCGGCATGGTTCCCTTCAAGCCCTACTTCTTGGGCCAGCAGAACCCGCCTTTTGCTAACGGTACGGCGACCTCCATCCAGAAGTGCGTGCGCACCTTGGATATCGAGGAAGTAGGCATCACCACCCGCCACAACACCTTCTTCCAGATGGCAGGCAACTTCTCCTTTGGCCAGTACTTCAAGGAGGGTGCTATCACCCACGCCTGGAACCTGTTGACGAACTCGGTAGAGGATGGCGGCTTGGGGCTAGATCCCGAGCGTTTGTGGGTCACGGTCTACCTCGATGATGATGAGGCAGCCGATATCTGGCACAACAAGATCGGTGTTCCCCGCGAGCGCATTCAGCGCCTCGGCATGGAGGATAATTACTGGTCCATGGGTATTCCTGGCCCGTGCGGTCCGTGCTCTGAGATTTACTATGACCGTGGTCCGGAATATGGTCAGGACGGTGGCCCCGTCGCGGACGATAACCGCTACATGGAGATCTGGAACCTGGTCTTCATGCAGAACGAGCGCGGCGAAGGCATCGGCAAGGGCAACTTTGAGATTCTCGGCCCGTTGCCTAAGAAGAACATCGATACCGGCATGGGCATCGAGCGCGTTGCCTGCATCCTGCAGGGCGTGGACAACGTCTACGAGACGGATCTGCTGCGCCCGGTCATTGACGTTGCCGAGGAACTCACCGGGGCGAAATACACGCCCGATGCGCCGAAGGAAGACTTGATCCGCTTCCGCGTGGTGGCGGACCACTCGCGCACCGGCATGATGCTCATCCTGGATGGCGTTACCCCCGGTAACGAGGGCCGTGGCTATATCCTGCGCCGACTGCTGCGCCGTATCATCCGCTCCGCCAAGCTGCTGGGTGCGAAGGGTGAGACCATGGAACGCTTCATGAACACCATCATGGACACCATGACTCCGTCCTACCCGGAGATTGCGGAGAACCGTGAGCGCATCCTGCGCGTCGCCGTGGCGGAGGAGAAGGCCTTCCTCAAGACCCTGGAGTCGGGCACCAAGCTTTTCGACGAAGCTGTCGACGAGCTAAAGAGCACCTCCCGCGCGGCCACCCCGAAGGTGCTGTCCGGTGAGAAGGCGTTTGAACTGCACGATACCTATGGATTCCCCATCGACTTGACATTGGAGATGGCCCAAGAAGCTGGCCTTAGCGTGGACATGGAGGGCTTTGATGCCGCCATGGGCGAGCAGCGCCGCCGTGCCAAAGCTGATAACCAGGCTAAGAAGCATGGTCACGCCGACTTGTCGCTCTACCGCGAGTGGGTGGATAACCATCCGACTCTGTTCACAGGCTACGAGACCTTGGAGTCCGAAGCCAAGGTACTCGGCCTCGTCCGCGATGGCGAGAAGGTCTCTGAAGTCCAAGCAGGCGACACCGTCGAGGTAATTCTGGACCAGTCGCCGCTCTACGCCGAAGCCGGTGGCCAGACCGCCGACCGAGGCCGGATCATTGCCGGTGAAACCCTCCTTGAGGTCAATGACGTGCAGAAGATCGGCAAGAGGCTGTGGGTCCACAAAGCTACGGTGACCGCTGGTGGCCTTGAACTGGGCACTGGCGTAACAGCCGAGGTAGACCAGCAGTGGCGCCACGGTGCCGTGCAGGCGCACTCCGCCACGCACCTCATCCACGCCGCGCTGCGCCAGGTGCTGGGGCCGACCGCTGTCCAGGCTGGCTCCTTGAACCGACCGGGTTACTTGCGCTTTGACTTTAACTACACCGACCAGCTCACCCAGGAGCAGCTCGATGAGATCGCTTTGGTGACTAACCAGGCGGTAGACCAGCACTTCCCGGTCAATACCATCGAGACTTCCTTGGACAAGGCCAAGGAGATGGGCGCGATGGCCCTGTTCGGTGAGAACTATGGTTCCGAGGTCCGCGTCGTGGAGATGGGAGGGCCCTTCTCCATCGAGCTGTGCGGCGGTACGCACGTGAAGAACACCGCAGAGATCGGTCCAGTGTCTGTCCTTGGTGAATCCTCCGTGGGTTCCGGTGCGCGCCGCATCGAGGCCTATTCGGGCTTGGATGCCTTCCGTTACTACTCCAAGGAAGCAGCCCTGGTGGAAGGTGTGTCTCGCGAGCTGAAGGTCCAGACCGAGGACCTGCCGGAGCGCATCGCGCAGCTGACGGAGAAGCTCAAGGCCGCAGAGAAGCAGATTGCAGAGCTGCACAAGGCCCAGCTCATGTCCCAGACTGCGGACATGATCTCTACGGCGAAGACCGTCAACGATTTCACCATCGTGGCCGTCAAGCTCCCTAAGGGTGTGAACGGCGGTGACCTGCGCACGCTGGCTTCCGACATTAAGAACCGCCTCGGTGATGTCGCTGGTGTGGTCGTCTTGGCATCGGAGAATGAGGGCGGCAAGCTGCCATTCATCGTGGGTGCCACCAGGGCAGCAATTGAGCGCGGTGTCAAGGCTGGTGACTTGGTTAAGCTGGTGTCCGGCTACGTTGATGGCAAGGGCGGCGGCAAGCCGGATATGGCTCAAGGCTCCGGCGCAAACGCCGAAGGCCTGCAAGCTGCCTTCGACGCCGTCCGTGATGAGCTCGAAACCCACTAATGGATGCGCACGAGTAGGTGTGCAGAAGTAGCTGACTCTCAGGACCAGGAGGAACACCATGGCCGTAGAGCCCGATAAGCCAGGAGTAGACGATCCCGGACCAGGGCGCCGGTTGGGTCTCGACGTCGGAACTGTCCGCATCGGCGTGGCGGTTTCCGATCGGGATGCCCGCCTGGCTATGCCGGTCGAGACCGTCCGCCGCGAAACCGGGTTTAAGGACCGCGACAAGGGTGACATCGACCGACTGCTTGAGCTTATTCACGAGTATGACGTCGTCGAGGTGGCGGTCGGTTTGCCGCGTGATCTCAAGGGCAACGGCTCATCAAGTGTTAAACATGCCAAAGAAATCGCGTTTCGTATCCGCCGCCGCTTGGCAAAAGATGACACGATAAACACACCTCCGCCTGTGCGCATGGTGGATGAGCGTCTCACCACAGTGGTGGCATCATCTGCACTGCGAGCCTCTGGCGTGTCAGAGAGACGCGGCCGTTCGGTTATCGACCAAGCGGCCGCGGTGGAAATTTTGCAATCCTGGCTGGATGCGCGCCATTTCGCGTTGAACGGCCACAGCCCTTCAAACCTAGGAGACGAAGTACGTGAGCCGTAAACCTTCACGCATCGGACGCTCGATGGAACCCCAGTACGTCAAGCGCCGCCAGCGCGGCATGGCCGTGCTTATTGCCAGCCTTGTCCTCATCATCGGCGGCCTCGGCTACATCGGTTTCCGCCTGTTGGGAGGGGGCAATACCTTGGACTATGAGGGACAAGGCAATGGTGTAACACAGCTCGTTCAGGTCCCGGAAGGCTCATCCATGGGAGAACTGGCACCTGAGCTAGCAGAAAAGAATGTGGTGAAGACGCCTGAGGCTTTCTCTTCGGCGGCCAATTCCAATCCGCGCGCGAGCCAAATCAAGCCCGGGTTTTACCGTCTCCAAGAGGAGATGAGTGCCAAATCCGCCGTGGAGGCACTGCTTGATGACGCCAACATGGTGGACTTGCTCGACGTGCACGGCGGAGCGACGTTGCTGGACGTCAACGTACTGGGGGGCGATGTCCGGTTTGGTATTTACTCCCTGATCTCGCAGGTCTCCTGTAAGGAGGGTGGTTGCGTATCCGCCGAGGAACTAGAGAAGATCGCGGCCACGGTAGACCCAGCCGAACTGGGTGCGCCGGACTGGGCCGTGGAGGAAGTCCGTGCCCGCGGCGAGGATCCCAAGCGTATTGAGGGGCTTATCGCCCCGGGACAGTACGTGCTTGACCCGAACATGGATGCCCAGGAGATCCTGACCGATCTCATCACTCGTTCGACGAAGAAGTACAACGACACCAACATTGTCGACCGCGCCCAGGCCATTGGCCTGAAACCCTATGAGCTTCTGACCGCAGCATCCCTGGTGGAGCGTGAGTCGCCGGCCGGTGAATTCGACAAGGTTGCGCGCGTCATCCTCAACCGCCTCGACGAGCCGATGCGCTTGGAGTTGGACTCCACTGTGAACTACGGGCTCGAGGACGTCGAGCTGGCCACCACCGATGAGGACCGTAACCGCGAGACCCCGTGGAATACCTATGCGAAGGATGGTCTTCCGGATTCCCCGATCGCCTCGCCGTCGGAGGAGGCCATCCAGGCTATGGAGAACCCGGCAGAGGGCAATTGGCTCTTCTTCGTCACGGTTGATGACAAGGGCACGACGGTCTTTACCGACAACTATGATGAGCACCTCGCCAACGTCGATGATGCGGTGCGCTCTGGCATCCTGGACAGCCAGCGCGAAGGCGCCGGCGAGCCACCAGCAGAGGAGCAGTAATAGGATGCCGCGCGCCGCAGTTTTAGGCAGCCCCATCGAGCATTCGTTATCCCCGGTCCTCCATAAGGCCGGCTATGATGCGCTGAATCTGAAGGACTGGGATTACACCAGGTTCGAGGTGACCGACTTGGCTGCCTTCCTCGCCGAGGTAGGGGAAGAGTACCGAGGTTTCTCGGTGACCATGCCATTGAAGTTCGACGCCTTGGCTTGCGCAGACATCGTGAGCGAGCGCGCCAAGCTCATCGGCTCTGCGAATACCTTGGTGCGCACCGCGGAGGGGTGGCGCGCGGACAACACGGATACGGAAGGCGTGCTGGGCGCACTCGATGAGCTGCTGGGCTCTTCCCAGCCGTCTTCGGCGCTGCTCATCGGCGCTGGTGGAACCGCGCGGCCGGTCCTGTGGGGGCTAGCCCAGCGTGGTGTTAACGATGTCACCGTGCTCAATCGCTCAGATCGTCGTGCTGAACTACGGCCGCTAGGGGACGCCCTTGGCCTCTCCCTCCACTCAGCATCTTTTGGTGATGATCTCGCGGGGTTAGCGCGCTCGGTGGACCTCATCGTCTCCACTGTTCCCTCCGCCGCCGTGCAAGAGCATCTGACCCGGTTGGCAAAGGCCCCAGTGTTCGACGTTATTTACGATCCATGGCCTACGCCTTTAACTGTCTATGCGGCTGCTGATGGCTATCCGACGGTCGGCGGGCACATCATGCTGGCTAACCAGGCTTATTCGCAGTTTGAACAGTTTACCGGGCACACCGCCCCGCGGGCAGAAATGCTGGCTGCTCTCAACGCTGCGCTCAAGCTGCCTTAATCAACAGCATGCGCGGCAGCACCCCGCACGGTAGGCTGCGCAGTCATGGGGGATGTGCTTTTCCTGGCGTGGGGGTGCGCCTTAATCGTTTATGACCTGCGTTTCAAACGCCTGCCCAACTATCTGACCCTGCCTGCCGCCGTGCTGTCGCTGTGGTGGTTCGACCCAGCCGGGCTGCTATGGCCGGGGCTTTATATTCTGGTTGCATTGCTGAGCCGCGCCGGAAGCGTGGGCGGGGGTGATCTTAAGCTGGCGTTGCCACTGGGCATGGTGACCGCCCACGCGGCGGGAGTACTAGGGGTTGCGTTCGCGATGGTAGGGGCGTCGCTGAGCACGCTGCTCTGGGGGTTCATGACGCAGGATCGGAAACCCGCGCACGGGCCCGGCATGCTCATTGCGGCAGCACTTGTCGTGCTGTTTAACCCCGACACGGCGTGATAGGCGGCCCAGTGCCCCCGAAAGAACCCCTAGCGTGTGATAATAGTCCGCATGCTTCGTTGGACTACCGCAGGTGAATCTCACGGCCAGGCACTCGTTGCACTCATTGAGCACATGCCCGCCGGGGTTCCCGTTTCCCAAGACGACATCGCTCTCCAGCTCTCTCGCCGCCGCCTCGGCTATGGCCGCGGTGCCCGCATGAAGTTCGAGGCCGATGAGCTCACCTTGCTCAGTGGCATTCGCCACGGACTGACTCTGGGCAGCCCAATTGCCATCATGATCGGCAACACGGAGTGGCCGAAGTGGACCACCATCATGTCCCCGGACGCGCTCGATCTCGATGACCCGGAGACCGCTAAGGCGATGGCTTCCGGCCGCGGCGCCCCGCTCACTCGTCCTCGCCCGGGGCATGCCGATTTCGCCGGCATGGTGAAGTTTGATCACGCGGAGGCCCGTCCCATTTTGGAGCGCTCCTCTGCACGCGAGACCGCTGCTCGCGTCGCCGCGGCCACGGTCGCGCGCAACTTCCTCCGCGAAACCCTGGGAGTCGAGGTGCTGTCCCACGTCATCTCCATCGGTGCCTCAGAACCTTATGAGGGCCCGCATCCTAGCTTCGCGGACCTTGAGGCTATCGACGCTTCACCGGTACGCGCCTGCGATAAGGCGGCGGAAGAGTCCATGATCGCAGAGATCGAAACCGCGAAAAAGCAGGGAGACACTCTGGGCGGCATTGTCGAGGTGATCGTGGAAGGCCTGCCGATTGGCTTGGGCTCGCACACCTCGGGTGAAGACCGCCTCGACGCACAGCTCGCCGCCGCCTTGATGGGGATTCAGGCGATCAAGGGCGTCGAGGTCGGCGATGGCTTCGCTGAGGCCCGCCGCCGCGGGAGCGAAGCGCACGATGAAATGGTCCGCACCGACAATGGCGTGGATCGTGAGACTAACCGCGCTGGTGGTCTGGAAGGCGGCATGACCAACGGCCAGACGCTGCGCGTGCGCGCGGCGATGAAGCCGATTTCCACGGTCCCGCGTGCGCTCAAGACGGTCGACATGGCCACAGGTGGGGCGGCTACCGCTATTCACCAACGTTCCGACGTCTGCGCGGTACCGGCTGCCGGCGTCGTGGCAGAGGCGATGGTGGCGCTCGTTGTCGCGCGTGCGGTGCTGGAGAAATTCGGCGGCGATAGCCTCGCCGAAACCAAGCGCAACATCGCTGCCTACCAGGACTACGTGGCAGGCCGACTGGAGTGGGGTGACGCATGAACTCCCCACACGTCGTCCTTGTAGGACCTCCCGGTGCCGGCAAAACCACGATTGGTCGCCGCCTGTCGCGGGCACTGAACTGCGACGTTGTTGATACCGATAGCCTCATTGAGGCGCGCTATGGAAAGAAGTGCGGCGAGATTTTCTCCGAGCTGGGTGAGCCGGAATTCCGCGAAGTGGAAGCCGAGGTCGTGCGCGAGGCGCTGGCTACCACCGGGGTGGTGAGCCTAGGTGGCGGTGCCGTGCTGACAGAATCGACGCGGGACTTGCTCGATAGCCTGACCGTCGTCTACCTCGACATCACACCCGAAGAAGGCGTCACCCGCACGATGGGGGGTACCAGCCGCCCGATTCTCGAGTCGGCGGATCCCCTCGCGCGTTATTCCCAACTCTTGGAGGAGCGACGGCCGCTCTACACCAAGGTTGCGGATTTAAAGGTACGCACAGGCGTGCGCTCCCCGCAGCAGGTGGTGGGCGATATTTTGAGCTTCCTCGAGACTCTCTAAGACACCGGCTTATTGTCACTCCACCCCCGCGACGACTAATGAAGACGACTACTAGCGCTGCTGAAGGAGCCGCTCCCATGCACACCATTCCGGTTAACGGACCATCCCCCTACGAGGTCACGATCGGCAGTGGGCTCAGTGCTGCGATGATTGAGCGCGCCGCCAGTATTGGTGCGGCGAAGGTGGCGATTATCCACCAGCCGCCGCTGTCCCAAGCTGCCCGCAAACTCGCTGAGCAAGCCAGCGCACAGGGCCTCGAGGCCACCCCGGTCGAGGTTCCCGATGCCGAGGCTGCCAAGCAGCTTGATGTATTGGCACGTCTGTGGGATGTGTTTGGTGACGCTGGGTTTAGCCGCCGCGATGCAGTCATCGGCCTCGGCGGCGGTGCCGTCACAGATTTGGCGGGTTTTGCCGCGGCAACGTGGATGCGCGGCATCCCGGTTATTCAGGCTCCGACGACGTTGCTGGCGATGGTTGATGCTGCCGTGGGCGGGAAGACCGGTATCAACACGGCCGCAGGAAAGAACCTCGTTGGTGCGTTCCACGAGCCGGATTCAGTCTTCGTCGACCTGGATCACCTGCGCACTCTGCCCGAAGACGAGATCATCGCCGGATCCGCAGAAATCATCAAGACTGGTTTCATTCACGATCCACGCATCATCGAGCACTATCTAGCGGACCCCGCCGCTTGCCTCAAACCGGAAGGCCTGCTTCCTGAGCTCATCGAGCGGTCCATTGCCGTCAAGGCACACGTGGTGGGCCAGGACTTGAAGGAGTCCGGTCTGCGCGAAACCCTCAATTACGGCCACACCTTCGGCCACGCCGTGGAACGCCGCGAAAATTACTCGTGGCGCCACGGCCGTGCTGTGGCGGTGGGCATGATGTTTATTGCGCACCTGTCCCACGCTCGGGGGCTTATCGACGCCAGCCTCGTCGCCACCCACCGAGACATCCTCACCCGGATCGGGCTGCCCACCACCTATGAGCAGGGCCACTTCGAGGAGTTGCTCGACGGCATGCGGCACGACAAGAAGAACCGCGAGGGCCGCATCCGCTTCGTCGCGCTCACTGGTATTGGGCAAACAACCCGCCTAGAAGACGCCACAGAAGAGGAGTTGCGCGCAGCTTACGCGCAACTGGCCTCGTAGAGTTTCAGCTGACCCCTAAAGTTTAAGGAGCGCACACCATGACCATCCTCGTTCTCAACGGCCCCAACCTGAACCGTTTGGGGAAGCGCCAGCCGGAGATTTACGGCAGCGAAAGCCTAGCGGATATCGAAAGCCAAGTGCGCGCCGCGGCGGGGGAGGAAGAGATCGTCTTCTTCCAGTCCAACCATGAGGGTGAACTCATCGAGCAAGTGCATCGAGCCGCCGACGAAGGCTGGCCCGTGATCATCAACCCAGGCGGCTTTACCCACACGTCGGTGGCGCTACGAGATGCCTTGGCGGAGGTAGCCGATGGCGCCGGTTTCGTCGAGGTTCATCTCTCCAACGTGCATGCACGCGAGGCTTTCCGCCAACACTCTTACCTCAGTCCACTCGCGCGCGGTGTTATCGCAGGGCTGGGCTCGTATGGCTACGTCGCGGCACTGGGGTACCTGCTGGCAAATTAGCTATCATGGAGTATCGCTTGAAAATGATTGGAGTGGTTCTCTCATGGCATTAGCCGATACTCGTTATAGCAACCGTCGCCGCAAGCTTATGACCGAGCTGTCCGGCCAGCGTATTGACGCCATTATTGTTACCCACTTGACGCACGTGCGCTACCTGACAGGTTTTTCCGGCTCGAATGGCGGTTTGTTGCTCCGCAAAGATCTCTCCGCGCTCATGGCAACTGATGGTCGCTACACAACCCAGATTGCACAGGAAGTCCCGGATATCGAAGCCAGCCTTGGCCGCGATGTGGGCCCGCACCTGTTGGAGAAGGCATCCGATGATCTGCGGGTTGGCTACGAGGCGGACTATGTCACTGTCGCACAGCTCGAGCGTCTGGAGAAGGCAAAGCCCGAAGGCGTAACGCTGGTACCCGTCACCGGGGTGATTGAGAAGATTCGCCTGGTCAAGGACAACATTGAACTCCAGAAACTGGAAGAAATTGCCGCTTTGGCAAACCAGGCGCTCACCGAGCTCATCGAGGCTGGTGAGGTAGCTGCTGGCCGCACGGAGCGACAGGTCGCTGCTGACCTGGAATACCGCATGCGCATGCTCGGTTCGGAGCGCGTGAGCTTTGACACCATCGTGGCCTCCGGCGAAAACTCCGCTAAGCCGCACCATGGTGCAGATGACCGTGAGCTGCGCAAGGGTGACTTGGTCACGATTGATTTCGGCGCTCACCTGCGCGGTTTTAACTCCGACTGCACACGCACCTTTGTCATCGGTGAGGTCACTGACTTTGCCCGTGAAATCTACGACATCGTCCTGCGAGCCCAGGAAGCAGGCGTCGAGGCTGCGGTGCCGGGCGCGAAGCTTGTCGACGTCGACGCGGCCTGCCGCGATATCATTACCGAGGCCGGCTATGGCGAGTACTTCGTCCACTCCACCGGCCACGGCATCGGGCTTGACGTGCACGAAGGCCCCTCCGCAGCAAAGACCGGGAAGGGCGAGTTGGCTGAAGGTATGACGCTGACCATCGAGCCAGGCATTTACGTTCCGGGCAAGGGCGGTGTTCGTATCGAGGACAGCCTCTTCATTACCTCCGGTGCGCCGAAGATCATTACGCCCTACCCGAAGGAACTTCAGGTGCTGTAGCCAGCACCCCTTCGCTCCGCTGGTGCCGTGCGTACGGTATGCTTAGACACTGTTTTCATAGTTTCGACTACAAGTAATTTGGGAGAGTCATTTCATGGCAGATACCACTGATTTCAAGAACGGTCTCGTTCTGAAGATCGATAACAAGCTGCAGCAGATTGTTGAGTTTCAGCATGTGAAGCCGGGCAAGGGCCCAGCTTTCGTGCGTACCAAGCTCAAGGACGTGGTCTCTGGCAAGGTAACGGACAAGACTTTCAACGCTGGCGTGAAGGTGGAGACCGCTAACGTCGACCGCCGCGACATGACCTACCTGTACAACGATGGCCAGAACTACGTGGTCATGGATGATAAGACCTACGAGCAGTACGAGCTGCCATTTGACAAGTTCGGCGACGCCGGCAAGTTCCTTCTGGAAAACATGCGCGTCCAGGTCTCCTTCCACGACGGTGAGGCTCTGTTCGGTGAGCTGCCGATCTCCGTTGACCTGAAGGTGGAGCACACTGAGCCGGGCCTGCAGGGTGACCGCTCCAGCGGCGGCACTAAGCCGGCGACGCTCGAGACCGGTGCTGAGATCCAGGTTCCGTTGTTCATTGAGACCGGTAACACCCTCAAGATCGATACCCGTACTGGCGAGTACCTGTCTCGCGTTAACAACTAAGATGACCCAGCCAGAGCCTAACTATAAGCGTCACACGGCGCGCTACCGTGCGCGCCGCCGAGCCGCAGATATCCTCTTCGAGGCAGAGTCGCGCGATGTTGATCCGGTAGCAATCGTGGAGGACCGCGTCGAGCTTGCCCGCGATCCGGAAAATGGTGTGGCGCCGATCGCTGAGTACACCCGCGAGATCGTCAGCGGCGCAGCTGAAGAGTTGGACGCTATCGATGACGCCATCGCCCGGTACCTTTCAAGCGAATGGTCCCTCGAGCGCATCCCTGCTGTTGACCGCGCGATCATGCGCGTAGCGGTATGGGAAATCCTCTTCAACGCGGATGTTCCCAACGCGACTGCGCTCGTCGAAGGCGTAGAGCTTGCCTCGGAGTACTCCAATGACAAGGCCGCGCCCTACATCCACGCGGTGCTGGATGACGTCATCCAAGCCCAGTCCGCGGATAGCCCCATGGCCTCGGCCTCCGCCGAGGACTCTGAGGAGCCCGCTGAGACTGCGGAAACGGAAAGGGACACCGAATAGAACCCCACCGCTAGCGTTAGCTGTTTCGCTAGCTCTCTTCAGAAAACTCCGGCCAGCTATCCTTTGTGAACTGGTCGGAGCTTTGTCTTGGACGGGTTCAAATAGAAAACTGCCCTAGTTGACGAAGTTATTGCCAGATCTTGAGTCAGAGGCAATAACTTTGGCAACTAGGGCAGTTGCGGCGGCGGTGTTCCGTGCTAGAGCAGCGAAGAGAGGAAATCCTTCGTGCGCTGGTGCTGCGGGTTGTCCAAGACCTGCTCCGGGGTGCCGGTTTCGACGACGCTGCCGCCATCCATGAAGACAATGGTGTCGGCGACCTCTCGGGCAAAGCCCATCTCGTGGGTAACAACGAGCATGGTCATGCCATCGGCGGCAAGCTCCTTCATGACGCGGAGAACCTCACCGACGAGCTCGGGGTCGAGGGCGGAAGTGGGCTCGTCGAAAAGCATCAGCTTCGGGTCCATGGCAACCGCACGGGCAATGGCGACACGCTGCTGCTGACCACCAGACAGTTGCACCGGGTAGGCCTCCGCCTTGTGCGCGAGGCCAACCTTTTCCAGCAGCTCCATGGCCTTCTTCTTGGCTTGCTCTGGGCTCTGCTTCTTTACCTGGACCGGTGCCTCGATGATGTTTTCCAGCACGGTGCGGTGGCTAAACAGGTTGAACTGTTGGAAGACCATGCCGATATCCTGGCGCTGGGCGGCGGCTTCCTTCTCGGAGATCTCATAGAGGACGCCGTTGCGCTCGCGGAAACCGATGAGCTCGCCGTCGATGTAGAGTCGGCCGGCCGTGACCTTCTCTAAGTGATTGCAGCAGCGCAGGAAGGTGGACTTGCCGGAACCGGAGGGACCCAAGAGACAGGTGACCTCGCCGGGCATGACGGTGAGGTCGATTCCTTTAAGAACCTCGAGCTGGCCGAAGGATTTGTGCACATTCTGCGCGGAGATCATGGGGGTGGTCATTAGTTCTTTACCTCCGGGATGACAGAGACGTTGCGGGGGATAGTTCCTTCGGCATCCGCTAGCGCGGCCAGCTGGCGGCCGGTGAGCTCGCGGGTGGCGCCGCGCTCAAAGCGGCGCTCCAGGAAGTACTGGCCCACCATGAGCAGAGAGGTGATGGCCAGGTACCACGTCGCGGCCACCATCAGAAGCGGAATGGGCTCGAAGAGCGCAGCGGAGATATCCGTAGCGCGGCCAAAGATTTCGGCGGTGTAGGGAATGGCAACCACAAGGGAGGAAGTCTTGAGCAGAGAAATGAACTCATTGCCGGTCGGCGGGATGATGATGCGCATAGCCTGCGGCAGCACCGTGCGGCGCATGGTCATCCACCAGCCCATTCCCAGGGCCTTGCTGGCTTCCTTCTGGCCTTCCGGAACGGAGGAGATACCGGAGCGGACAATCTCCGCCATGTATGCGGCTTCGTTGAGGCCCAAGCCCAAAACGGAAAGAAGGAATGCGTTAGTGAGCACCTCGGTGAGGGAAATCTCCGCGAATCCTAGGTTGATGGATTGGTAGAGGGCTGAAAGTAGACCCCAGAAAACTAGCTGTACGTAGATTGGCGTGCCACGGAAGAGCCACAGGAAGACCCACGACACGCCTCCCAGCACAGGGTTGGGGGACATGCGCATCACCGCGAGGGCAGCGCCGCCCACGACGCCGATGATCATCGCCAGGATCGTAATGGCAATGGTGTGCAGCGCAGCGGTGGCAATCCGAGTATCGAAGAGATACTGGAAATACGTGCCCCACCCGAAGGCCTCATTGCGCGCCGAGGAGATGATGAACCACACTGCAAGCAGCGCGAGGAGGGTAGCGAAGACCCAGCGCCAGGGGTGGCGCAGTGGGCGGGCTTCGATCTTTTCTGGGGTAGTCGAAGCCGACGACTCCGACGCTGCCGGGAGAGAGGAGTTAGTCATTGATCGGCCTTTCATTAATCATTGCGTGCTCGACGAGGCCCTCGTCGACGCCCCACTTATTGAGTATCTCTGCATAGGCTCCGGTGTCGATGAGGTGTTGGAGTGCCGCGGCCACGGCGGGTCCGAGGTCAGAATCCTTGGGCACGGCGAAGCCGTAGGGTGCCGCGTCGAACATTTCGCCGACCATGGACATACGTCCATCTGAGCGGTTAACAGCCCAGGCAGAAACGGGGGAGTCCGCTGAGAGAGCATCAGCGCGCCCCATCAGGACCGCTAGGGCGGCATTATCGCTCGTGTCATAGGGAAGAATGGTCAGGTCGCCGTCGCAGGCTTCCTGCTTGGGGCGCAGATCGTCGGTCTCCGATACCGTGGTGCGCTGCACCGCGACGGTGAGGCCACAGGGGTTGGATGGGTCCACGTCATTGGGGCCATCGGTGAGTTTCGCCCACTGAATGCCGGCATAAAGAATATCGACGAAATCGAAGTTCTCGCGCCGCTCATCGGTATCGGTGAATCCGGAACCGCCCAGATCGATTTGTCCGGCTTGGACCGCCGGCAGAATCATAGAGAAGTCTTGCTCCACCGGCTGAAATTCAAGCCCCAATACTTGGGCGACGGCATTGGCCAAGTCCATCTCTAGGCCGATGATCGAGCCGTCGGAATCCTTGAATTCGAAAGGCGCAAAAGGCGGGTTCGTGCCTACTGTAAGGACGCCATCGGCATCCTCGTACATCGCGGCAATCTCGGGAACTTCGTCCACGTTGGGCGCAGACCAGCCTTCCGGCAGCGCCGGCTCCACGTTGGTAACACAGCCGGAGAGGGTTGCGGATGCTAGCAACCCGGCAGCGCCCACGATGATGGCCGTTTTCTTTCTCATGCTTTAACTCTCTTGGTAGCTAGCGGCTTTGCGCCGGTCCACAACGATGAAAATGGCCACGATAATGCCACCAATCGCGAACATAAGCAGGATCAGTGGTGTGGAGGCGTCTTGGTCAGCGCCCCACGGCCACAACGCACGCAGGGAGCCGAGCATGAAACCAGCCATGGCTGCAAGGGTGACATCGCGGTGATTATCCAGCAGGTAGTTCAATACCTTGACGAAAGCTGCGAGGCCACACACCGCGCCGAGTGCGAAGACACCCACGACGACCATGTTGCGGTCTGAGACCGCACCGATAATCGGCGCGTAGAGGCCCATGGTCAGCAAAATGAGGGAGCCTGACACACCGGGAAGAACGAGCGCGCACACAGCCACCATGGCCGCTAGGAAAACCACGAGCAGGTTGGGGTCTTCCACTGGGGTGGAGGTGAAGCCGGTGACGAAGAAGATTGCGACGGCGGCGATAACAAGCGCGGCGATGGACGCGGGTGAAACGCGCGACATCATGCTCAGCGGCACGATGATAGACACGGCGACCATGCCGAGGAAGAGCGCGCTGGATAGCGAAACTTGGCCCTCCACAAAGTTATGGAGGATCGTGGAGAAGCCGAAAACGGCGGCGAACATGCCGACGGCTACGGAGACGAGGAAGCCCCATTCGACCTTCTTGAAACGGCCGGAGATGAGATCATTGGCGTTATGCAAAGCGCGCTCATAGATGCCGACGATGAGCGCAACGGTGCCGCCGGAGATTCCGGGGACTAACTCGGCCATGCCAATAAGGGCGCCGCGAATGGCGTTGAAAAGATAATGCATAAACCGAAAGTAACCTTGACTGTCTACCCGGTGGGATTGCCGTGCCGGGAAGAGCGGGTGAGCAGATGACTTTTTATTCTCTCACCACAACGCAGGCTTATGCAAACTATTCAGTCAGTAGAAGGTTATACGCCTTTTACATCGGCAGGCGCTTGGATACTTCACCGTAGATCGAACCCAGGATGGCGAAGACAGTGAGGCCGACGAGGCCGTCGAGAAGCACTGCGTAGAAATTATTCAGCTGAGGATCGTTGGAGGAAGCCGTGGACTTGCGCAGTTCTTGATAGTAAGAAGAGCCTTCAACCTTGGTGGATATCTGCTTGTCCGCGCTGGACTCGGCAGCAGTAGCAGCGGCGGTGCCGCCTACGGTGAGGGCAATGGCGGTGCTCACAGCGATGATAGTGCGACGCATGGCGACGGGTTCCTTTCCATTGAAAACGCTAACACCCCACAACAGGCTCTGTCGTGGGGTGGAATTGTGCCCCTGGTGAGACTCGAACTCACACTACACGGGTTTTGAATCCGTTGCCTCTGCCAATTGGGCTACAGGGGCGCACAAGCAACGATACTAGCGCAGCGGACCAATTCGAACCTAATTGCCTGCCTGTGGCCCTCGACGGTGTCATTGAGCGCAACACGTTAGGATGGGCCGGGTGACTACTTCTCAGCCTCGACTCTTGCTCATTGATGGCCACTCCATGGCCTTTCGCGCATTTTATGCACTGCCCGCAGAGAGCTTCTCCACCTCGGGCGGACAGCACACCAATGCGGTGTATGGCTTTCTTTCCATGTTGGCGAACATTCTGACTGAGGAAAAGCCGGACTTCGTCGCTGTAGCGTTCGATGTGGGCCGTAAGACCTTCCGTACGGAGATGTTCCCTGAATACAAGGCGCAGCGGGAGGCGGCCCCAGAAGAGTTCCGCGGCCAGGTCGAGCTCATCCGAGAGGTCTTGGACACCCTCGGTATCACCACGTTGTCGCGCGATAACTTCGAAGCTGACGACATCGTGGCCACGTTGTCCACTCAGGCCGGCGCGGATTATGAGACCTTCCTGGTCACCGGTGACCGCGACTATTTGCAGCTTGTCGACGACTCCACGACCGTCCTCTATCCCATGCGAGGGGTATCCAAGCTGCATCGCTTTACCCCGGAGGCAGTAGAAGAGAAGTATGGCCTCAGCCCCGAGCAGTACCCAGATTTCGCAGCCCTGCGCGGGGACCCCTCCGATAACCTGCCGTCTGTCCCGAAGGTGGGGGAGAAGACCGCCACGAAGTGGATCACGCAGTACGGCTCTTTGGATGGCCTCATCGAGCATGCCGAAGAGATAAAGGGCGTGGCGGGGCAGAACTTCCGCGACCGCATCGAACAGGTCAAGCTCAACCGACAGCTCACGCAAATGGTGACGGATATGGACCTCGAGGTCGGCCCGGCGGACCTCGGCTTTAAGGGTGCCGTGGCTAGCGAGGTGGCAGCTCGCTTTGATGAATTGGAATTCGGCACGAATCTGCGCGAGCGGGTTCTCAACGCCGTACCGCATGACGCAGCAGCTGAAGCCGCGGCGGCTGAGGAGGCACCAGACGTATCGGTGACCGTGGTAGACACTCCGCTGGCTGAGTGGCTCGAAGACAAAGAACACGTAGCGGTCTTCGTGCAAGGCGACGGAACACCGGGCGCGGGTGATGCCGCCGCACTAGCACTCGTCGATTCCTCCTTCGAGGGACTCCAGATTGAATTGGCGGACCTGGACGCGGCCGATGACGCCGCACTGGCTGCCTGGTTGGAATCGGATGCGCCGAAGTACCTCCACGAGGCAAAGGCGGCATGGCATATGTTGTCCGGCCGGGGAATCGAGCTGCAAGGAATTGCCCACGACACCGCTCTCGCCGCCTATCTCTTGCGGCCGGGCCAGCGCACCTACGCCTTGACGGATGTGTACCAGCGCCATCTGCAGAAGTCCCTCGGGGCTGCCACGGAGCAGCTCTCCCTCTTGGATGACAATCAGCTTGTGGAACAGGCCGGCGCCATCATGGAGCTGGCGGCAGAATTGACGAGTCAACTCCAGGAGATTGATTCCTTCGAGCTGTATACCGACCTCGAGCTGCCTCTGGTGAGCATCCTGGCGCGTATGGAAGCCGCCGGCATCGCGGTGGACCGAGACGTCCTGGAGACGCAGCGCGATGCCTTCATCGAGCAGGTTAACGAGCAAGAGCGCGCTGCCCGCGAGCTCGCTGGTGACGATTCCCTCAATCTGAACTCCCCGAAGCAGCTGCAGGCAGTGCTTTTTGAGACCTTCGATATGCCAAAGACGAAGAAGACCAAGACCGGCTATTCCACCGCGGCCAAGGAAATCGAGCAGCTCGCTGCTACCCACCCGCACCCCTTCTTGGACCACCTGCTGGCGCACCGCGAGTATCAGAAGATGAAAACGACGCTGGAGGGGCTCATCAAGACCATCCAGCCGGATGGCCGCATCCACACCACGTTCAACCAGACTGTGACCTCAACGGGCCGGTTGTCCTCCACGGAGCCGAACCTGCAAAACATTCCGGTGCGCACGGAGGCGGGGCGCCAGATTCGCTCGGCCTTTGTGGTGGGGGAAGGCTATGAAACCCTGATTACGGCGGACTACTCGCAGATCGAGATGCGCGTTATGGCGCACCTGTCTGCTGATCCGGGCCTTATCGAGGCCTACCGTGAGGGCGAGGATCTGCACAACTACGTCGGCTCCAAGGTCTTTGACGTTCCGGTGGATGAGGTCACGCCGGAGCTGCGCCGCCGCGTCAAAGCCATGTCCTATGGCCTTGTGTATGGTCTTTCCGCTTATGGTCTGTCGCAGCAGCTAGGTATCCCGGCACGTGAAGCCAAGGAGATCATGGAGAGCTATTTCGAACGCTTCGGTGGCGTGAAGCGCTATCTCGATGAGGTTGTCGTGCAGGCCCGCAAGGATGGCTACACCTCCACGGTCTTCGGGCGCCGCCGCTATCTACCGGAGCTCAACTCCGATAACCGTGTGGCGCGCGAAAACGCCGAGCGTGCGGCCCTCAATGCGCCCATCCAGGGCACAGCGGCAGACATCATCAAGGTCGCCATGATCCGCGTGGACAAGGCTTTGGAAGGCATGGCTTCGCGCGTGCTCCTCCAAGTTCACGACGAACTCGTCGTGGAGGTGGCGACAGGTGAAACCGAGGAAGTCCAGCGCATCCTCGAACACGAGATGGACAAGGCTATCGAGTTGACCGTGCCCCTCGAAGTCTCCGTGGGCGTGGGCAAGAACTGGGATGCCGCAGCGCACTAGGGAGCGCTTTAGGGATTTAAGTCAAGCCCACCGCGCGCTCGTCCTCGGTGGGCGTGCGGCGCTCCACCAAGCACCCGGCGAGGAGATCGAAGGGAGTTTGTCCCAGCAGTAGGACGCTCAATCCGAGGATGGCCAAAATGGTTGCCTCAACATAGGGGAGTCCTGTCAGTGCAACAAGGGTGAGGAGTAGCCAGCTGTTGCGAATTGCAGCGCTGGCGATGCCGGGATGCTCAGCAATGACCTCCAGCTTTAGCGACCACTTACCCAGGGAGGTCTGCTTTGTCGCCTCCGCCCACACACGGTAGACGTAGAAGACGAGGGCGAGGGCGACGATGTCATATATGGCGCCCGCCCTGCCTGTGAGTGCGGCATCGGTGCTGAGGTTGATGAGCCACTTGAGCACCACGATCACGGCGGCGGCAAGGAAGGCGTCGATCCACCACGCCACCGTGCGGCGCAGAAAGATCCCGAGGCGTTCTTGAAGCATGACTGCCAGCTTAGTTCGCTGCGGCCGGCAAACTCCGCAACAGGGTGGGCGGTGCCGGCCTAGCGCGCTTCGCAGACGAAGATGGCGGTACCGGGGAAAATGGCTCCCCTTTCAGGAGACCACTGGCCCCAAGTGATGTCGAGGCCCTCTGGCCACTCGGGCTCGATGAGGTTGTAAATTTCAAATGAACCACGCACCTGGAGCGCTCGCACCCAATCGCCCATCGTGCGGTGAAACTCAGCATAGGTGAGCTCGCCGTTGGCATCCTGCTCGAGGTAGGCGCGCTCGAAATAGGACAGCTGTGCAGTGAGGTCCTGTGGATCATCGGGGAAGACCCAACGCATGGGGTGTGGCACAGAAAAGACGAAGCGGCCACGAGGGCGCAGAACGCGGTGAACTTCGTACAGTGCCTGGTCAAGGTCGGCTACGAAGGGAAGGGCCCCGAAGGCAGAAAAAGCGATGTCAAAGACTTTATCGCGATAGGGAAGCGCCAGGGCATCTGCTTGAACGAGCGGTAGGCCAGTCTCGGCATGGGAGAGCATTCCAGGCGAGAGATCGAAGCCCGTCGCAAAGCGCGCGCGTCCTTGCAACCACTGCGTGCACGGCGCGGAGCCGCAGCCGAGCTCGAGGACGGTAGCGGAGGAGACGTCGCCAAGCAGCTGCGCTTCAGCCTCATGCAGCATTTCCGGACACCAGTAGAAAGAGGATAGATACTCGGGATGATCTGCGTGGTAGGAGTCGGCGTCATCATCCCAGAAATTACGATTGGCTGCGGATGCAGAAAACGATGCTGAAGACATTCTTCCTTTCCCAATTCTTTTTCCATGTCGTATTTGCCGTTTTAGCTGCGAGGATGTAGGGTTGTACGGGCGTGTCTATGACTCGGGACGCGCTGGGCTACTGTAGGAGAGCTTGGCACGGCTGCGAGTCGGGATTGGAATCCATCTTAAGCCTTGCGTATTTACGCTGCTTAATGACGCTTTTCAAGAGACGCGTAACTGTCCAATTACGATCTCCTACGTTTATTCGGAGCATAACTACATGCCAACTTCTAACACCCCTCAGGTTGCGATCAACGACATCGGAACCGCAGAGGACTTCCTCGCAGCTGTCGACGCCACCATCAAGTACTTCAACGATGGTGACATCGTCGAGGGCACCGTGGTCAAGGTTGACCACGACGAGGTCCTGCTCGACATCGGTTACAAGACCGAAGGCGTCATCCCGTCCCGCGAGCTCTCCATCAAGCACGACGTCAACCCGGATGAGGTTGTCGAGGTCGGCGACGAGATCGACGCTCTTGTTCTCACCAAGGAGGACAAGGAAGGCCGTCTGATCCTGTCCAAGAAGCGCGCACAGTACGAGCGCGCTTGGGGCGCCGTCGAAGAGCTGCACGCCAAGGAGGAGCCGGTTACCGGTACCGTCATCGAGGTTGTCAAGGGTGGTCTCATCCTGGACATCGGCCTCCGTGGCTTCCTCCCGGCTTCCCTCGTTGAGATGCGCCGCGTTCGCGACCTGGAGCCGTACATCGGCCAGGAGCTCGAGGCCAAGATCATCGAGCTGGACAAGCAGCGCAACAACGTTGTCCTGTCCCGCCGCGCATACCTCGAGCAGACCCAGTCCGAGGTCCGCTCCGAGTTCCTGCACCAGCTGCAGAAGGGCCAGGTCCGCAAGGGCGTTGTCTCCTCCATCGTCAACTTCGGCGCCTTCGTCGATCTCGGCGGTGTCGACGGCCTGGTTCACGTTTCCGAGCTGTCCTGGAAGCACATCGACCACCCGTCCGAGGTTGTCACCGTGGGCGACGAGGTCACCGTCGAGGTCCTCGACGTCGACCTGGACCGCGAGCGCGTGTCCCTGTCCCTGAAGGCAACCCAGGAGGATCCGTGGCGCGTCTTCGCCCGCACTCACGCTGTGGGCCAGATCGTCCCGGGCAAGGTCACCAAGCTCGTTCCGTTCGGCGCCTTCGTTCGCGTCGAGGAGGGCATCGAGGGCCTCGTCCACATCTCCGAGCTGGCTCAGCGCCACGTGGAGGTTCCGGACCAGGTTGTCAACGTTGGCCAGGAAGTCATGGTCAAGGTCATCGACATCGACCTCGAGCGTCGCCGCATCTCCCTGTCCGTTAAGCAGGCAGACGAGGACTACACCGACGAGTTCGATCCGTCCAAGTACGGCATGGCTGACTCCTACGACGAGCAGGGCAACTACGTGTTCCCGGAGGGCTTCGACCCGGAGACCAACGAGTGGCTCGAGGGCTACGACGAGCAGCGCCAGGCTTGGGAGGCTCGCTACGCCGAGTCCGAGCGTCGCTTCAACCTGCACACCGCTCAGATCGAGCGCAACCGTGCTGCAGCCGCTGAGGCCGCCGAGTCCGCTGCCAACTCCAACTACTCTTCCGAGTCTCAGGATGCAGCTCCGGCATCCGATTCTCAGGCAGAGGTTGGCGGCTCCCTCGCATCCGACGAGCAGCTCGCTGCTCTTCGCGACAAGCTCGCTGGCAACTAAGGACATTGCTTCTTAGGAAAGGCCGTCTTTTCCCGCTGGGGGAGAGGCGGCCTTTCGCGTATCCTAAGCCGGTATGAAACTGATTGGACTTACCGGCGGAATCGGCAGCGGAAAATCCACCGTAGCGCAGCTCCTCGTGCAGGAAGGCTGGGTACTGGTCGATGCAGACCGCATCGCCCGTGACATCGTTGAGCCAGGCCAGCCGGCACTCACTGAGCTGGCGGAGGCCTTTGGGCAGGACATTCTGCTCCCCGATGGGAGCCTTGATCGCGGTCTCTTGGCCTCCCGCGCTTTTGCCAGCGCCGAGAAAACCGCTGTTCTCAACTCCATTACCCACCCGCGTATCCAGGAAGAAACCCAGGCACGCTTCGAGGCAGCGCGCCAAGGCGGTGCCGAGTTCGTGGTTTATGACATGCCGCTCCTCGTCGATAAAGGGCTCCACGGAGACATGGACGCCACCATCGTCGTCGACGTCGACGCAGAGGAGCGAGTACGCCGACTAGTCGAGTACCGCGGCCTGGAGGAAACCGATGCACGCCGCCGCATAGCCGCGCAGCTCCCCGACGATGTGCGCCGTGCCGCCGCCGACTTCGTCATTGATAACAACGGCCCCCGCGAAGCGCTCGATGGGCAGGTCGCGGGGGTCGTCGAGAAGCTGCGTGCACTCCTAGGCTCACCCGATAGCTAAGAATCTCTTTCTAACTATCGCGTTGCTACGACGTCTGAGACGGCGATGTGGTCATTGTTTTCCATGTCTTCACCCACAAAATCGAGGTCCGTGCGCATGAGCATGGTGTTGTAGTCGCGCCACGACGTTAGCGTGTAATACAGGTGCTGATCATCCTGGTTCGGCAGCACGAAGGGCGCGTAGGTGTCGTTCAGAGGTTGGCCGCTGACGACCTTTGTCGTCTCGGCGCTGACTAGCATGCGGCGTGGCGACCACGGTCCCTCCGGACTATCCGCAGTGCGCATGACGATGCCTTCACCTTCCACCCCGTACATGGTGACGAACTTGCCCAAGTACTGGTTGTAGGCGACGGAGAGCTCTGAGACCTTACCGTCAAGCACTTCGCTAGCTTGTGCGGGGTCCTTTACCCAGGAGCCATCAGAGTAGTAGCTGAAGGCACGTTCGTTGGGGAATTCCGATTTCAGCGCGCGCGACAGGTAAGCGGGGCCGCGGCGGCCGTTGCCCGTGGTGAAGCGGTAGACATAATCCCCGTGCTCGACAAAGGCCGATTGCTGCAGTTTCTCAAAACCGGCGCGATAGTTGGCGCCACCAGGGATTGGCGCGTTCGCACCGTGGCTGGCGTTGGTGCGTGTGGCCTCCGGAACCGCGCGCCAGGTGACTCCGCCATCAGTGGACTTCACCGTCGCCGCATAGTTGGTGGACCAGCCAGTGTTCGGGTCGTGCCAGGAGCGCACGGACATGTAGTCCACGTAATGCACGCCGTCAACGACGATCCCCGCCGTGGGAATCGTGGTGCGCTCACCGTTGGTATCGGCGTCCCCAACCTTCTGCGAAGGAATGAATTCCTTTGCCCGGCCATTGGTGGACCAGCCGCCAGTAGTCAGTGCCTCCTCGAGACGCAGGCCGTCGCCATAGTCGTGGTCCGTCGTGCGCAGCAAGAGGTTGGAGCGCCAACCATCGCCCTCGCCGACGCAGTCCATGGAGTCACCGAAGACGTAGTAGGAATGACCTGTGTCATCAGAGTAGGCGATGCCCAGATCGGTCCCGGAGATGCCAAACTTTTGATCCGTGCGGTTGGGCGAACCGGAACCGGTGATCAGCTGCATGATCTGGGTGGGCCCGCCAGTAATTTGGCGCTGGTTATAGTTGCTGCGCTGCCCATTCGCAGACTCTCCCCGCTTTCCCGAACGGGAGGAGCTGCCGAAGAGCGCATCGAGCCCACCGAGAGAGGATCCACCGGCTGGACCGGAAGCCTTCGGAGTGGAGGTAAAGCTACCAGACTTCGAGTAGGGCGTACACGGCGCGGCGAGGGCCGATGGTGTCTGGGTTAGTACGGCGAGAGGGAGCAGCCCGGCAATCGTCAGGGTGCTGGCAAGGGAACGGAACTTCATGCCAGCCGATTCTAAAGGAAGGCAGGAACTTTTAAAGGATATGGCGGGTAAAATTTACCTGCTGCTCTCATCCCGTTCATGTAAGCGGTTTATTCTCCCCCTTCATGGGAACCTGGGACGTTGGGCCTTTTGATAATCATGCCGCGTGCGAAGTGCTCGCGGATATTCGTGATGGTTCCTTCGACCTTGATGCATTCAAAAAGAGCTGCGTGGATTCGCCCATTGATATCGACGACGCCGAGATTGTCATCGCCTTGGGAGCGCTGGCCACGGCGCCGGCCGACAAGCTGCCTCCGGGGATCAGCGCTGACGCTGTCAAGGCGCTGCGCACACCGCAGACTCGGGCGTGGTTGCGCAAGCGGATCAACACGGCGATGGAGCCGGACAAATCCGCAATCTATGCGCTCTGGGAGACCACCGGTGAGCTCGAGCTGTGGCTGCGCACCACGCGTGCGGCGCTGCCCTAAGCCGCTGTCCTAGCCGGTTTCGTCCGCGCCGCGTTAGACTGGTCGGCATGGCTTTTGCTGCTGAACACCCTATCCTGCCGGTCTCTGAACACCGCCCAGTCGGCGAAGTTGAGCGCCGCTCGGCCGAGTTTCGTGTTGAGTCCGAGTACCAGCCCGCCGGTGACCAACCTGCGGCTATCGCGGAACTCAACGAACGCCTCAACCGCGGAGAGCGCGACGTGGTCCTCATGGGTGCCACGGGCACCGGTAAGTCAGCGACTGCTGCGTGGCTCATTGAACAGCAGCAACGCCCGACACTGGTGATGGCGCCGAATAAGACACTAGCAGCACAGCTGGCAAATGAGCTGCGCCAACTCCTTCCACACAACGCGGTGGAGTATTTCGTCTCCTATTACGACTACTATCAACCGGAGGCCTATATCGCGCAGACGGACACCTACATTGAGAAGGATTCTTCTATCAACGAGGATGTGGAACGCCTGCGCCACTCGGCAACGTCGGCCCTGCTCTCTCGCCGTGATGTCGTCGTCGTCTCCTCAGTGTCCTGCATCTATGGCCTAGGCACGCCGCAGTCCTACCTTGACCGCTCCGTCGTGCTCGAGGAGGGGGAGGAGATTGACCGCGATCGCTTCCTGCGCTTGCTAGTCGATATTCAGTATGAGCGCAATGACGTGGGCTTTACACGCGGAACCTTCCGCGTCAAGGGCGATACCGTGGATATTATCCCCGCCTACGAAGAGCGCGCGGTGCGCATCGAGTTCTTCGGCGATGACGTGGACGAGCTCTATTACATCCACCCCTTGACGGGCGACGTACTGGAGCGGGTCGATGAGGTAAGAATCTTCCCCGCAACGCATTATGTAGCAGGCCCAGAGCGTATGGCCCGTGCCATTGAGGACATCAAGGAGGAGCTCGCGGAGCGCCTCGCCGAGCTGGAGAACCGCGGCAAGTTGCTCGAAGCGCAGCGCCTGCGTATGCGTACCGAATACGACCTCGAGATGATTGAGCAGGTGGGCTTTTGCTCCGGCATTGAGAACTATTCGCGCCACGTTGATGGCCGCCCCGCCGGTTCCGCGCCGGCGACGCTCTTGGATTATTTCCCAGAGGACTTCCTCACCATCATCGATGAGTCCCACGTGACCGTTCCGCAGATCGGCGGCATGTTTGAGGGCGATATGGCGCGCAAGCGCAACCTCGTGGAGTTTGGCTTCCGCCTTCCTTCTGCCGTAGACAACCGGCCGTTGACCTTCGATGAGTTTGAGGAGCGCGTGGGCCAAACCGTCTACATGTCGGCCACACCGGGCGATTTCGAAATGACGGCTTCCGGCGGCGAGTTCGTGGAACAGGTCATTCGCCCCACCGGCCTCGTAGACCCCAAGGTGACGGTCAAGCCCACCAAGGGCCAGATTGATGATCTCATCGATGAGGTTCGCGCCCGTACCGCGAAGCAGGAGCGCGTCCTAGTCACGACCTTGACCAAACGTATGGCGGAGGACCTCACAGATTACTTGCTGGAACACGGCATCAAGGTGCGCTACCTCCACTCGGATATTGACACGCTCCAGCGCGTGGAGCTGTTGCGCCAGCTGCGCTTGGGTGAGTTCGATGTCCTCGTGGGCATCAACCTGCTGCGTGAGGGTCTTGATCTTCCCGAGGTGTCGCTCGTCGCCATCTTGGATGCCGATAAGGAAGGTTTCCTGCGCTCCACCACCTCGCTTATTCAGACGATCGGCCGCGCCGCACGAAACGTCTCCGGGGAGGTCATCATGTACGCGGATAAAATCACGGACTCGATGCAGGAAGCCATCGAGGAGACTGAACGCCGCCGTGAGAAGCAGATTGCGTATAACAAGGAGCACGGCATTGACCCGCAGCCGCTGCGCAAAAAGATCGCCGATATCTTGGACCAGGTCTATGAGAACGCCGATGAGCAGGGGCAAGACGCGGATCCCACGGCAATCGTCGACAAGCCGGATGTGTCCTCCATGGCAGCCGACGAGGTGCAGGCGCTTATCGACGACCTGACGACCCAAATGCGAGAGGCCGCCCGAGAGCTCAAGTTCGAGTTGGCGGGGCGTTTGCGCGATGAGATCGCTGATCTGAAAAAGGAGCAACGCGGTCTTAAGGAAGCCGGGATCTAATGAAGCGCGCCAGTACTCAGAGTTTTACCCACTCAATGTGCGGGTAAAACCCGTCTCTGCGTAGAAGACCGTGTCATACTGTTAAGGATTAATCGCTACTTATAAGGAGAATCATGCTGAGCTACAACGTCATCGCCGTCGGAACCGATGGCTCTCAGACTTCCATGCGCGCTGTCCGTTCTGCCGCATCCATGGCGCGCGCCTATGACGCGACGCTGATTATCGTGTCCGCTTTCTACAACCACTCTGGTTCGATGCTCGGCGCCCCGAACTCGGAGGACGCACGAGTACCGGTGGTGAGCGAGGAGATGTCGGAAAGCTTCCTCAGCAATGCCGCGGAGATCGCGCACGGTGAGGGTGCGAAGCGCATTGAAATCATTGCTAAGTCCGGTGACCCTGTGAATTCGCTCCTCGAGGTGGGCAAGGACTACGACGTTGATATGTTCGTCGTGGGCAACAAAGGAATTCACTCGGTGCGCGGTCGCGTGTTTGGCTCGGTAGCGACGGAGCTCACGCGCAAGGCCCACGCCGACGTCGTGGTGGTCAACACCACTGACTAGGGCAGTGCACCGCGCGCGTATCCTCGTGCGCGCTGATCGACGTGAACGCGCCAGCGTTGTTAGACTAGCTGGTGCGCAAAAGCTTTAAAATTTTGTCAAGCGGTGGCCCCACGGTTGGGGCCAGCGAAGAAAGGTCATCATGAGCGATTACAACAAGATCGTGGTCGGTACCGACGGTTCCAAGTCCTCCTTGCTCGCAGTGGAGCGTGCCGCCAAGATCGCCGCAGCCTTCGATGCCACCCTCATCATCGGTTGCGCCTACTACGAGAATCAGGAGCAGGCTTCCAAGACGCTGCGCCAGGATTCCGTGACGATTCTCGGTGATGAGAAGGCCCAGGCCAACCTCGCTTCCGGCAAGGAACACGCAGAGAAATTCGGCGTGACGAAGGTGGAGACCGCTGTGCGCCCGGGAACCCCGGTTCAGGCCCTGATGTCCATCGTCAACGACAACAAGGCAGACCTGCTCGTCGTCGGTAACCGCGGAATTAACTCCCTGACCGGCCGCCTCCTCGGTTCGGTTCCGGCGGATGTCGCACGTCAGTCTGACTGTGACGTTATGATTGTTCACACTGTGAGCTAGGACGCTAGTCGTCACGGCGCGCATGCTCCGGAGAAGTCCTTAGCATTGAGGAAGTCTCTGGGCCTGCGCGCCGTTTTGTTTCTAACGAGCTTTAGTCGCTCAATCGCAGCTCGCGGTAAGCGCGGGCAAGAACGTTGCCATCCGTCCCCTGAATGAGTGGGATATCGAAGGAGGTCTGCTCGTTGACCTTCACCAAAGGCGCGAGCGAACCGTGTGCGAGCAGCTGCTCCTGTGGGCTGAGGTTGCGGATCGCCACGGCCGCTACGTGGTTGGGGTGCTCCGCCGCCGCGTCTGCATAGGTAAGAGGATCGTGCTGACCGTCGTCGCCGATGAGCAGCCAGCGGAGCTTCGGGAAAGCAATGAAGAGGTTGCGGAGCTGCACGCGCTTGTGCTCCTGACCATTGCGGAAGAGGCCGGTGGGGGTAGGACCCCAGTCTGTCAGCAGCAGGGGACCACGCGGGAAGCCCTTCTCCGCCATGAAGTTAACCAAGGTGTCGTAGGTGTTCCAGGCGCCGGTGGAGAGGTAAATGAAGGGGATATCGGGGTGATGTTGGGCGATTTCCCGGTAGAACCGTGCCATACCTTCGACGGGGGTGCGGGTATTGGTGCGTTTAACCCACGAGTTCCATGCTGCAATCATTGCGCGCGGGAGCCACGTCACCATGATGGTGTCATCTATGTCGCTGACCACGCCGAACGTGGTGTCCTTGTCCACGATGAGCACTTCCGAGGTCACCGCGTCCGCGCCTTTGGCACGGATGGTGACCTCGTGCCAGCCGGGCTCTAGGCCGTGGTTGTAGACGAGGATATCGATGTAGCCGTTGTCGTTCGTGGTTCCCGATACCGTCTTCCCACCAACCGTGACTTCGACCTCGTGGTCTGTGACCTGAATGGTGAAGAACTGGCGGTAGCCACGCTGCGCCCAGGTATCCGTTTCTTCAGCCGTCGGGTCATGCATGAGGACACGGCCCAGAACACGGACGAATTCTTCATTGCCGTAACCGGCATAGCCAGTGATGCTGGGTTGCCACCCTTTGCGCGCCGAGCGCTTGAGCGAGAGGGAATTTACAGTGAATTCGACTTTGCGGGCGATATCGGAAAGAGCCATGGGCACCAGACTATCCGAAAACCTCCGCATAACGGCCGGTGATGGTCAAGGACTGCGTCGCACGCGTGAGCGCAACATAGAGGTTGTGCAAACCCTGTGGGGAGGCTGCCACGATGTCATCGGGGTTGACCACCGTGACGTGATCAAACTCGAGGCCTTTGATCTCCTCGACGTTGGCAGCCGTGATCACGGCGCGCAGGCGCCCGTCCTCATCCTCAAATGTCCTCGGCTCCGCATCGGTGGCGTCGTCGTGCCAGACAACGTCAACACCATCGCGCACCGCGATGCTCGGCGTGGCCTCAGGGTTGATTTCTTCCAACAGCCGATTGGCTAATTCCGTAACCGGGCGTGGGGTGCGGTAGTTGACCGTCAACCCGTGCAGTCGGAAGCGCTCTCCAACAAAAGGCTCGAGCGTCTCGCCCCAGTCATCCACACCGGCGGGCGCTCCAGTCTGGGACGTATCGCCCACGAGCGTCATCCATCGCGAGGGGCTACGCCGGAAAATCATGCGCCATTCCATGGGGGTAAGTTCTTGGGCTTCGTCAACGATGACGTGCCCGTAGGCCCACGTGTAGTCTTCCCGGGCCCGCTGGGCGGTGGTGCGAGAATCCCGAACCTCGTGACGGCGAGCGAGGTGCTCGGCGTCGATGACATCGTGCGCAGAGAGGATCTCGGCTTCGAACATGTCATCATCGTTGTCAGTGGAATCAGAGGAGCTCAGAATATCGAGGGCGTCTTCTGCCTCCGCGACCTGTTCGCGCCATTCTTTCTCCTCGGCGGCGCGCTCTGCTTCGGGGTCGGGCATGCCGATGAGGACCGCGAGCTCGTCGAGAAGCGCGGCGTCGGAGGCCGCCCATGACGTACCGTCTTCGCGGTAGAGGGCACCGCGGGTTTCGTCATCATAAGCGTAGGCTGCCGTATCGATTCGTTCGGCGCTACTCAGGAGATTGGCGAGTACCTCGGTAGGCGTGAGATGGGGCCAGAACTCGTCGATGAGTTCTGTGACCTGTGGTTCTTCGGCGAGGTCATCGTGGAGCTGATCCACGTCCGCGCGGGAGAGCAGGTTGGCACCTCCCAGCGGGTCAGAACCGATGCGTTCGGCCATCTGCTGGGCCAGAGACTCGATGAGGTGTTCCGCAAATGCCGCTTGAGCGTCGTTGTGCGGCTTGCGTGAGCGCCGCGCGCGGGTACGCGCCGCTTTGACCATAGCTGGGGTGACGGTGAGCTCGAGCCGATCGATCTCCACCGTGCGCGGCTGCTCCGGTAGGCGCTGATAATCCTTGACCGCGTTGCCGAGGATTTCCACCATGGCAGCGGAGCCCTTGATCTCGCGGGCGAGCAAGGACTCCGAGTGAGTAGCCTCGATGCCGGGGAAGAGGGAAGAGATGGTGGAAAGCACGACGCCGGTTTCACCAAGTTCCGGGAGTACTCGGGAAATGTATTCCAGGAAGGTGGAATTGGGTCCGACGATGAGCACGCCCGTAGCGGCTAATTGTTCGCGGTAGGTGTAGAGCAAGTAGGCCACGCGGTGCAGTGCAACAGCGGTCTTGCCGGTTCCCGGGCCACCTTCGACCACCATGACGCCCCGCGTGCTGTCACGGATGATTTCGTCCTGTTCGCGCTGAATGGTCTCCACGATGGAGGGCATGTGCCCGGTGCGGGCGCGCTGCATCACGTGGTGGAGGGCGGACTCGCTTGCGACATCGCTGCTGTCAGCAGAGGATTCTCCCTCCAAGACCTCGTCGCTGATTCCAATAACCGTGCGCCCAGTGGTCCGGATATGCCGACGGACATGGACGCCTTCAGGGTGCGCTGTAGTGGCGAGGTAGAAGGGGCGCGCCATCGGCGCACGCCAATCCAGAAGGAGTGTCCGGTAGTTCTCCTCCCTGGCGTCGAGTCCCATGCGGCCGATGTAGCGCCGGTCCAGGCCTTCCGGGGTGGGGTTATCACCGGGTGCATCGATGTCGATGCGCCCAAAAACTAAGCCGAGTTGGGCGACGTTGAGGCGATCCAATTTAGCCTGCAGGCCGTGGTACTCGGTCTCTCGCCGAACGAGTGCATCGGCGTCCGGGGTATGTGGATCGACGGCAGCTTGCACTTCGTTCAAGCGCTCGTTGGCCGCTTGAACCTCGTTGTCCAGACGCTCGAAGAGGCCATCGACATATGCTTGCTCGCTAGCTATTTCCGCGCTCTGCTCGTTCGCGTGGGCGCCGGGTTTCCCGGTATGAGTCGCGGGTGAAGATTCAGACACAAGGCTCCTTGGGTGCGTATGAAGGCTTCTCGTGGACAGACGGGAAGTAAGGGAGATGGGGAAGAGTGGACAGGAAAAAGAACAACGGCCCAGCATACTAGCTGAGCCGTTGTTCTCTCCACCGCGGTGATTATCGCGGTGCGTTGCGGAGTTATCCGCAGCGTAAGACGGAGAGCTTAGAAGCGGTCACCGAACTTCTTGAAAGCCTTATCCAGCTTCTTAGTCGCTTCCTTCTGCAGCTTCTCGGCGCGCTTGCGAGCCTTCTTCTGGGCGCGCTTTCCGTCGAGCGAGTCTGCCTTGGCTAGGGCCTCGTCAGCGCGGTCCTGTGCCTTGCCGGCTGCCTTGACGAGGCTCTTGCGGGCGGTCTCGGTGTTGTCACGGGCAGCGTCGAGCCAGTCATCCTTGTTGTCCTCAAAGAACTCGCGTGCAGTCTCAGCGGTATCCTCGACGAAGGAGCGAGCGGAGTCGATGAAGTCCCGGCCGGTGGACTCCCAGTCATCGCGGTTATCCTCTACGTAGTCCTTGGCAGTCTCGAACCAGTCATTGGCCTTGGCCGTGACGTCGGAAGAAATCTCGTTTGCGCGGCTGGAGAAGTCCTCCGCAAACTTCTGCTGCTCGGACTTACCTGGCAGTGCCTGCTGGATCTTCTTGTTGGCACGCTCCGACGCCTTGGCGGCGCGCCAGCGTACGGAGGGCTTTCCTTCGGTGTCCTGCGTAACAATGGCCAGGGCACCAAGTAGGGCAGTGTTGGTGATGAAGCTGTTGCGCTGAGCTTCCTTGTCCTTTTGGGAATCCGCGGTCCAGAAAGCATTGCCGACCAGGTTAGGGACGTGCGTCAGCGCGAGCACTGCAGCCGAGGTGCGCGGAGCCTTGCCCAGCGCGAGGCTCGTGCCCGCAGCGGTCTTCGCGCCGCCGAGCGCGCGGGTAACGAGCTCTGGGTCATTGGGGATGTAGCCTGCATATTCGCGGGGCAGCACCTTGCGCAGGCGCTTAAGCACGGACTCGGTGTCCGCGACGTGCTCCGAGGTGTTGCGGAGCGTATCCACACCATCCCAGACAAACACGGAGGCCAGCATAGGACGGGCAAATTTACGAATCATGACGTGCTCCATTCGATAGATCTGTAAAGACGTTCGTCACACCATAGTACGCGCGTTAAATAACTGCTGCCGTGAGGGCAGCAGTTAACACGTAGCTACCAGCGGCGCTCCCACCATTCGTCCATGTGTGGGCGTTCTGCGCCGAGCGTGGTGGGGGCACCGTGCCCGGGGCGGACAATGGCTTCGTCCGGATAGACATCAAAGAGCCGCTGTGTGACATCCTTGTAGAGGCGTACGAAATCACCCTCTGAGGTGGTCTTGCCCACACCACCGGGGAAGAGGGAATCGCCGACGAAAAGGTTGGTCACCCCGTCGATGTCTGCTGCAATGGCTGCACCGCCCGGGGTGTGCCCGCGCAGGATGATGACCGGGAAGTCGTGGCCAGCGAAAGACAGCGTATCGCCGTGCTCCAGCTCCACGTCGACGGGCGCGGGCAAAGCAGGGGCGTCCAGGAAAGAGGAATAGTGAACGGCACCGGTTTCATTCAAGACTTCCTTGAGTGCACGTACGTGATCCCAGTGGCGGTGTGTGGTCAGCACCGCGGTGATCTTTACTCCGTGGTCGGCGGCCAAGGAGAGCAGTGCAGGGGCGTCAGCGGAGGCGTCGATAAGCAGCGCCTCGTCACCCGCGCACAGCAGATAGCAATTGTTGTCCATCTCGGACACGGAAATTTTCTGACGCTTGAGGGCGTTGTTCATAAGTCCAACCATACGGGTACATTCTGATTGAGAACTCTCTGAACGCACATTCATTTGTGTAGGAAGGCAGCAACTAGTGGCTGATCGTTTGGTCGTACGTGGTGCGCGTGAGCACAACCTCAAGGGCGTGGATATCGATATTCCGCGCGATAACCTGGTGGTGTTTACCGGCCTATCGGGCTCAGGCAAGTCCTCACTCGCCTTTGACACCATCTTCGCCGAGGGCCAGCGGCGCTACGTGGAGTCTTTGAGCTCCTATGCGCGCATGTTCCTTGGCCAAATGGATAAGCCGGACGTCGAGTTCATCGACGGTCTATCCCCAGCGGTGTCCATTGACCAAAAGTCCACGAACCACAACCCCCGCTCGACGGTGGGAACCATCACCGAAATCTATGACTACCTGCGCTTGCTCTTCTCCCGCGCGGGCACGCCGCACTGTCCTGAGTGTGACGCCGTCATTGAGCGCCAAACCCCGCAGCAGATTGTTGATGAAGTCTTAAGCCACGAGGAGAAGCTGAAATTCCAGGTCCTCGCACCGGTCGTTCGCCGACGTAAGGGCGAGTTCGTTGACCTCTTTGCTGACCTCGCGGCCCAGGGTTACTCCCGTGTTCGGGTAGATGGGGAGCTTTACCAGCTCAGTGACCCGCCGAAGCTGAAGAAGCAGATCAAGCACGACATCGATGTCGTCGTGGACCGCCTGCAGGTGAAAGCTTCCCAAAAGCAGCGGCTGACGGATTCTGTCGAGACGGCGCTACGCTTGGCAGACGGCCTAGTCACCCTGGATTTCGTAGACCGCGAAGAGCTCACGCACACCTACTCGGAAAAGGCTGCCTGCCCTAACGGCCACACGCTGACCATTGAGGAATACGAGCCCCGCGCGTTCTCGTTCAACGCGCCTTTCGGTTCCTGCCCGGTGTGTGATGGCTTGGGCACGCGCCTTGAGGTGGATGTGGATCTGTTGATCCCGGACCCGGATGCCCCGGCCGTTGAGGCCATCCAACCATGGACGTCGAGCCCCAATGCGCGGTACTTTGTCAAGCTGGTCGAAGGCCTGGCGAAAGCCCTGGACTTTGATCCGCGCACCCCGGTTTCCGAGCTCACCGAGGAGCAGCGCCACGCCTTGATCTATGGCACAGATGTGGAAGTCAGTGTGCGCTACAAGAACCGCTATGGCCGCCAGCGTAACTGGTCCGCGCCGTTCGAGGGAGCTATCGGCTTTTTGGAGCGCAAGCTCGATCAGGCGGATTCCGAGTCGCAGAAGGACCGTCTTCTTCAGTACACCCGCCGTGTGCCGTGTAACGCTTGTGGCGGTACCCGCCTGAAGCCGGAAATCTTGGCGGTGCGTTTGGCCTCTACCGCGCATGGCGAGCAGTCCATCGCTGGCTTGACGGCACTGTCCATCGAGGAGGCGGCGGAGTTCCTCGACTCTCTCGTGTTGGGCCACCGCGAGGAGATCATTGCTGGTGCTGTGCTCAAGGAGATCCAGGCCCGCCTGCGCTTCCTTCTCGACGTCGGCCTGAACTACCTCACCCTTGACCGCGGCGCCTCCACGTTGTCTGGCGGCGAAGCACAGCGTATTCGCCTCGCCACCCAGATTGGCTCCGGCCTGGCGGGAGTCCTCTACGTGCTGGATGAGCCCTCCATTGGTCTGCACCAGCGCGATAACCAGCGCCTCATCGCCACGTTGAAGCGCCTGCGCGATATCGGAAACACCTTGATTGTGGTGGAACATGATGAGGACACCATCCGGGAGGCGGACTGGCTTGTCGACGTTGGACCGCGCGCCGGCGAATTCGGAGGAACGGTGGTCTATCAGGGCGAGCCCGCCGGCATCGAATCTGTGGAGGAGTCCCTGACGGGGCAGTATCTGTCAGGAAAGAAGAAGCTTGCGGTCCCGGATACGCGCCGTGAGATTGACCCTGAGCGCATGCTCAAGGTGGTCGGCGCGCGCGAGAATAATCTCAAGGGCATTGACGTGGAGATTCCGCTGGGCGTCCTCGTCTGCGTCACTGGTGTGTCCGGCTCCGGTAAGTCCACCGTGGTCAACCAAATCCTGGCCAAGACCTTGGCCAACAAACTCAACCGAGCCCGTCAAGTACCCGGTCGCGCCAAGCGCGTGGAGGGCGTGGAACACCTGGACAAGCTGGTGCAGGTCGATCAGAGCCCCATCGGGCGCACCCCGCGCTCGAATCCGGCAACCTACACAGGGGTCTTCGACAAAATCCGCAACCTCTTCGCTGAAACCCAGGAGGCCAAGGTTCGCGGCTACAAGCCGGGCCGGTTCTCCTTCAACGTCAAGGGCGGACGCTGTGAGGCGTGCCAGGGTGACGGCACCATCAAGATCGAGATGAACTTCCTGCCCGATGTTTACGTGCCGTGCGAGGTCTGCGACGGTGCCCGTTATAACCGCGAGACCCTGGAGGTCCTCTATAAGGGAAAGAACATTGCCGAGGTTCTCGACATGCCGATCTCGGAGGCAGCCGAGTTCTTCGAACCCATCACGTCGATCCACCGCTACCTCAACACCTTGGTGGAGGTGGGCCTGGGATATGTCCGCTTGGGTCAGGCCGCCACGACGCTTTCCGGTGGTGAGGCGCAGCGCGTGAAGCTGGCCTCCGAACTCCAAAAGCGCACGAATGGGCGCACGGTCTACATCTTGGATGAGCCGACGACCGGACTGCATTTCGAGGACATCCGAAAGCTCATGCTCGTCATTCAAGGCCTGGTTGATAAGGGCAACTCGGTGATCATCATCGAGCACAACCTCGACGTCATTAAGGCCGCCGATTGGATCGTGGACATGGGCCCGGAAGGCGGCTCGGGCGGCGGCACCGTCGTGGCCCAAGGCACGCCAGAAGACGTGGCGCAGGTGGAAGGCTCCTATACGGGAGGGTTCCTCAAGGAGCTGGTGTGATGTTGGGCCACAGAAGTACCCGCACGGCAGCACTAGCCATCAGCATTGCTGCGACAGCCACCATGACGGGGTGTTCCGGCCCAGCGGAAGACACATCGCCGCCGGCTCCCGAAGAATCACCAGGCGTGGAAGCACCCGCCAGCTATGACGTGCGCGCCGAATTACGCGATGTCGTCTCTGAAGTTGAGAAGGAGTTCAATGTCCGCGCCGGCGTGGCGGTGGCGGATAGGGAAGGGACTGTCAACGCCGGATTACGCGGTGAAGAGCCTGCGTGGTCGACGGTGAAGGTTCCTATCGCGATTGCCGCGCTGCGCGACGGCGCTAGCCCGGAGCTCGTCGACCTTGCGATTAAGGAATCCGACAATGATGCTGCCTACGCGTTGTGGTCCCACGTGCGATGGACTGAGGGCGATGCTGGGAGCGCAGTAACGGCGCTCTTGGAAGAGTATGGTTCGACCGGCGAGTTCGAGGAACCTTTTGGCTACTCCACGTGGCTGCTGGAAGACCAGGCAGAGTTTGGCGCACACTTACCGTGTATTCCGGAAGCAGAACAGGTCTATGACGCAATGGATGACATTGTGGAGTGGCAAGACAACGGATTGGACAAGCTCCCGAACACCCGCGCCAAGGGCGGGTGGGGACTATCCGAGTACGACGACGGTTATACCCACCGCCAAATTGGTGTGCGGGAAACCACCCCATCGGGCTCGAGTAAAGAGTCCACGGTGGGATTGGCCATTGAAGTCACCATGCCGGGTGAGTATGCCGAAGAAGCAATTCCTGCGCTCAACGTTCTTGCTGCTGGAGTGGACCGAGTCGTAACTGAGGCCTTGGAGGCTGGCGCGCTTAAACCGGTGGAGGCCTGCGCACCGCCCACGGCAACGCAGACTGCAGGAACGACATCGGCACGCCGATTTGGTTCCTGAAAAATCAGGTGTTAAAGTAGTGCGCACTACCGCCCGTAGCGCCTCCTCCAGGAGGTACTTGGGCCGCAAGCGGAGTTTCTCCCACCCGAAGCCGCGCCGGACACTAGTTCCGCCGCAGGATAAAGGTTAAGAGTAGGCGCCATACGTTGGCGCGTGCTTGAAAAGAAACTCCCGGATGCCTTTGGCACCGGGATTTATTCGTTTGTGGTCACGGTAGGCACACTACTAGCCCCCACAATCGAGGAGAACCACAATCAGCGCTGAAGCTCGCATTAATGAGCGCATCCGAGTACCCGAGGTCCGTCTTGTTGGCCCCGGTGGTGAACAGGTGGGCATTGTCCGTACAGACGATGCTCGCAAGCTTGCGTACGAAGCCGATCTTGACCTGGTCGAGGTTGCCCCGAACGCTAAGCCGCCCGTAGCCAAGATCATGGATTACGGCAAGTTTAAGTACGAACAGGCTCAGAAGGCCCGCGAGTCCCGTAAGAACCAGCAGCAAACCGTGGTGAAGGAGCAGAAGCTCCGTCCGAAGATTGATGATCACGATTACGAGACCAAAAAGGGCAACGTGGTGCGCTTCCTGGAGAAGGGCTCCAAGGTCAAGGTGACCATCATGTTCCGTGGCCGCGAGCAATCGCGTCCGGAGCTGGGTTTCCGCCTGCTGGAGCGTTTGGCTGACGATGTCGCAGAGGTCGGCGTCGTGGAGTCGCGCCCCAAGCAGGATGGTCGCAATATGACCATGGTCCTTGGGCCCGTCCGCAAAGGCAAGAAGTAGACCACGCTCCACTTAGGATTTAAGGATTTAATTCTCATGAAGCAGAAGACTCACAAGGGCACCGCCAAGCGCATCAAGGTGACCGGCTCCGGCAAGCTGCGTCGCGAGCAGGCTAACCGCCGCCACCTCCTGGAAGGCAAGCCTTCCAAGCGCACCCGTCGTCTGAAGGGCACCGAGGACGTCGCCAAGGCAGACACCAAGCGCGTCAAGCGCCTTCTCGGCCGCGCATAGTCAGCGCCGAAACACTCCATCCCCACACACTCACAATCAAGATAAGGAAGTATTACTGTGGCACGAGTAAAGCGCTCAGTTAACGCCAAGAAGAAGCGTCGCGCGATCCTGAAGTCCGCTAAGGGCTACCGCGGCCAGCGCTCCCGCCTCTACCGTAAGGCCAAGGAGCAGTGGCTGCACTCCATGACTTACGCTTACCGCGACCGTCGCGCCCGTAAGTCTGAATTCCGCAAGCTGTGGATCCAGCGCATCAATGCTGCCGCTCGTATGAACGACATCACCTACAACCGCCTCATCCACGGCCTGCGCCTGGCTGAGATCGAGGTCGACCGCAAGATTCTCGCGGAACTTGCCGTCAACGACTTCGAGGCTTTCTCCGCACTGTGCGAGGCCGCCAAGGCCGCACTGCCGGAGGACGTTAACGCACCGAAGGCTGCGTAAGCGTCGAGCGTAGAAACGTCACGAACCCACCGCCCTCTTATGGAGGACCGGTGGGTTTCTTGTCGTGGGGAGTAGCACCCGCTAGGTCGGCGGGCGTACTGCTCCTCTTTGTGGTTTGTGTTACATTGCTCGTTGTTGTGTAAATCAAGGTAGCCGTTGGCTTCTGGGCCTGCCCTAGGGGCACATGGTGCGAAGGAGAGATAGTTATGACCAACCCGAATAGCGCGTATCAGCCCAATGGCGATGCTTATGGCGGTGGCTCTTATGGCGGACAGTCGCAGCAGTCGAACCCCTTCGGATCATCCAGTGATCAGTACGGTTACAGCTCGGCTCCGTATGGCGGTTCGCAGCAGTCCCAGAATCTGCCCGCACAGCAGGATGCATACCAGTCAAACTATGGCCAGCAGCCACCCCCGGGAGGCGAGCAGAAGTCATGGTTGGTAGCACTGCTCCTGTGCTTCTTCTTGGGCGAATTGGGGGTTCATAACTTCTATATTGGTCGCACGCAGCGCGGCATGTGGCAGTTGGGCCTTGCAATCGTAGGATTCGTTACCTCTTTTATCCTCATTGGCTTTATCCTCATCGGTGCCTTGGTGATCTGGAAGTGGGTCGAGCTCGTATTCATCGCCGGTGGCTTCTCCGGCTTTGATAAGGACGCCGACGGAGTTCCGCTAAAGAAATAAAGCCCACCCGTATCCGCGGAGATGACGTGGAGACCAACCGTCCCGCTACCCACTCAAACTTGCTGGGGGAGCGGGACTTTTCAATGTCTGGTTCGGTGGGTACCGTCAAATGCATGAATCTGGATTTTTCCTCTGCCTTTACTGAACGCACGCCGCGCGTGGTTAATGCCGCCAAATTGCACCGGGCGGCCAGCCGCCGAAAGGCGGAGCGTTTCATCATTGAGGGCGAAAACGCCGTGGACGCGGCCGTGTCCACCGGTGCCGCTACGGATGTTTTCGTGACGGAGAAGGCCGCCGAGCGCTTTGCACACATTGTTCAAGCCTGCGGCTACATGGACGTGTATGTGCATCCCATTACGGATAAGGCGGCAAAGCACCTGTCTGACACCGCCACGAGCACCGGGCTCTTTGCCGTGTGCCGCCCAGTGTTGTGGACCGCCGGGAAGATTTTGGCCGGCAAGCCGAAGCTGGTGTCGGTTCCTGTCTTGACGGCGGAGCCGGGCAACGCGGGAACACTGATCAGGACCTCGGATGCCATGGGCGCCGATGGCGTCATCTTTGCCGGGGAAACCGTGGATCCCTTGGGCTGTAAGGTAGCGCGCGCGTCGGCCGGATCACTTTTCCATGTGCCCGTAGCCCGAGACCCCAACATCAAGGATGTACTGGGCAAGCTGCGCTCCTCTGGTCTGCAAGTGTTGGCCACCGCAGCCGACGGCGAGGTGGACCTCGCCGATGCGGACCTGTCCCAGCCCACCGCGTGGCTCTTTGGCAACGAGGCGCACGGCCTGGGTGATTTACAGGATGAGGCGGACATGCGTGTGCGTATCCCGATTCTTGGCCGCGCGGAATCTCTGAACCTTGCTACGGCCGCCAGCATTTGCCTCTATGAGTCTGCGAAGCAGCAGAGCAGCTAGCGCCTCCGATGTGCCAGGGTTGGTGGCCACAGAAGTCAGGCGGCACGGTAAGATAGCTCGCGTTAGTTTTTGTGCGAGAAGAAGGTAATCAAGGCACGTGTCCGATACACCTCAGATCGAATTGACCGAAGAGGCCCTCGAGGCCGCCGCGCAGAAGGCCATCGCCGCCTTCGAAGCTGCAACCAGCCTCGACGAGCTCACCTCCGCCCGTCGCGAGCACCTTGGTGATAGCGGCTATATCCCGCAGGCCCGCCAATCGCTCGGACAGCTGCCGAAGGACCAGCGCAAGGATGCTGGACGCGCAGTGAACATGGCCCGCGGCAAGGTGGAAAAGCGCTTTGCCCAGATTCGTGAAGTGCTGGAGCAGGAGGCCCGCGCCGCGCAGCTGAAGGCGGAGAAGGTCGATGTCACCGTCCCTACCACCCGCGCGCAGACCGGTGCCCTGCACCCCATCACAGCGCTGTCGGAGCGCATCGCGGACATCTTTGTGGGCATGGGATGGGAAATCGCGGAGGGCCCTGAGGTAGAAGCAGAGTACTTTAATTTCGACGCTCTGAACTTCAAGCCCGACCACCCAGCCCGCACCTTGCAGGACACGTTCCACGTGGGCAAGGAAGGCTCCAAGCAGGTTCTGCGTACCCATACATCCCCGGTGCAGGTGCGCACGATGCTTGACCGCGATGTCCCGCTCTACATTGCGTGCCCGGGCCGTGTTTTCCGTACCGATGAGCTCGATGCCACCCACACTCCTGTCTTCCACCAGGTGGAAGGCCTTGCCGTGGATAAGGGGCTGACGATGGCCCACCTGCGCGGCACCTTGGAGCACTTGGCCAAGGTGCTCTTCGGCCCGGAGACTACCACCCGCATGCGCGTGAACTACTTCCCGTTTACCGAGCCCTCCGCCGAGGTTGATGTCTGGTTCCCCAACAAGAAGGGCGGCGCCGGCTGGATCGAGTGGGGCGGCTGCGGCATGGTCAACCCCAACGTCCTGCGTGCGGTGGGCATTGACCCCGAGGAATACACCGGTTTCGCTTTCGGCATGGGCCTCGAGCGCACCCTGCAGTTCCGCAATGGTCTGACCGATATGCGCGACATGGTCGAAGGCGATGTCCGCTTCACCCTGCCATTTGGCGTGCAGGCATAGGAACCCAGAGAAAGGATAGAAAGAAAAAATGCTTATTTCCCAAGACTGGGTTACCCGAATCCTGGGCACCGCTAATTCCGGCTGGACCGTGTCCTCTGAGGAACTGGACTCTGGCTTTGTCCGCGTAGGTTTTGAAACCGAGGGCTACGAGGCCCTTCCGGAAACCACGGGCCCGCTGGTTATCGGTCAGGTTGTAGAGATCGAAGAGCTCACCCAGTTCAAGAAACCAATTCGCTATTGCCAGGTCAACGTTGGCCAGGCCAATGGCACGGGGGAGCTGCAGGGCATTATCTGCGGCGCCCGCAACTTCCGCCTCAACGACTACGTCGTGGTCTCCCTTCCGGGTGCTGAGCTGCCGGGAGGATTCAAGATTGCCGCCCGCGAGACCTACGACCATATCTCCAACGGAATGATGTGCTCCGCAGCTGAGCTGGGCTTCGGCCCCAAGGCAGACGGCATCATCGTGCTAGGGGAGGAGGTTGCCGACAAGATTGGTGAGGATGCCCGCCCCCTTATTGGGCTGTCCGATACCGTCTTCGACGTCAACATCACCCCGGATCGTGGCTATGCCTTGTCTGCGCGTGGCCTGACGCGTGAAATTGCCTCCGCATTTGATCTCACTTTCCCCGACGTGGCGCAGGAACCGAGCGTGGCTGGCATCGACACCTCCGTCGTGCCGGCTCCGGAGGGCACGCTTATCGACGTTGACCTGAGGGAGGAAACCAAGGCGCAGCGATTTGGTCTGCGCAAGGTGACCGGTATTGACCCGGCAGCGCGTACCCCGTTCTGGATGGAGCGCGAGCTCATGCTCTCCGGTCAGCGCGCCGTCAACGTGGCTACCGACGTCACGAACTACGTCATGCTGCTTCTGGGCGCGCCGATGCACGCCTTTGACGCCGACGTGATCAAGGGCAACCTCGTTGTGCGCAATGCCAACGAGGGCGAGAAGTTCGAGACCCTCGACCATGTCAAGCGGGAGCTTTCGGAGGGCGACGTGGTCATCTGCGATGACAACGGTATCCAATCCTTGGCGGGCGTCATGGGTGGCACCACCTCCGAAATTTCTGACGAGACGACTGATGTCTACTTCGAGTCGGCCATTTGGGATCCGATCACCGTGGCCCGCACATCCCGCCGCCACAAGCTCTCCTCGGAGGCTTCTCGCCGTTTCGAGCGCGGAGTAGATCCGGCCATCGTTGAGGTAGCGCTGGACGTGGCGTGCGTGCTGCTTCAGCAGATTGCTGGCGGCACGATCGAGGCTGGGCGGACGCTCGTGGGCGACGTCGCCAAGCGCGAGCCCATCTTCCTGCGTGCGGCGAAGCCGAGTGAGTATGCCGGTATCGAATACTCCCAGGAGACCGTGGTGAAGCGCCTTACGGAGGTCGGCTGCGAGGTGTCTGGCGGGGAGGAGCTTTCCGTCGTCCCCGCCTCTTGGCGCACGGACATCGAAATGGACGTTGATCTCATCGAGGAGATCCTGCGTCTGGAAGGGCTTGAAGACATTCCGACCATCCTGCCCACTCCGGTGGGCGGCCGCGGCCTAACTCCGGCGCAGAAGCGTCGGCGTGCGATCGGACATGGGTTGGCTTACGCGGGCTACGCCGAGGTCCTCCCGTCGCCGTTCATCGCGAACGACACCTTTGATACCTGGGGCTTGGACAAGGAGGATGCGCGCCGCCAGACCGTGGCCGTGCAGAATCCGCTCGAGTCAGACAAGGCGATCCTGTCCACGACGTTGCTGCCCAATCTCCTTGAGGCTATCGCCCGCAACGTTGCCCGTGGCCGCAGTGATCTGGCCTTGTTCGGCCTCCAGCAGGTGGCCTTCAAGCGCGCTGATTCTTCTCCCATGCCGTCGGTGGAGTCGCGCCCAGAGGAGTCAATGGTCGCCGATCTCCTTGGGTCTTTGCCGCTCCAGCCGTTGCACGTAGCCACGGTGGCCACCGGAAACATTGAACACGAAGGGCCGTGGGGAGCGGGCCGCGCCTACAGCTACGCGGATGCTATTGAGTCTGCGCGCCAGGTTGCTCGTTCCGCTGGCGTGGACATCGCAGTGAAGGCAGCTGAGCAGCTGCCGTGGCACCCGGGCCGCTGTGCTGCAATCGTTCTCGCAAGCGATGAGGAGACGGTCGTTGGCTACGCGGGTGAGCTGCACCCGCAGGTCCTTGAGGCCTTGGAGCTGCCGGCACGCACGTGTGCGATGGAGCTCGATGTGTCAGCCCTGCCGCTGGATGAGAAGTTCCCCGCCCCCGTGCTGTCCTCCTTCCCGGCTTTGCACCAGGACATCGCCTTGGTGGTGGACGAGGAAACCCCGGCGGAGACGGTTCGCCGTGTGGTCGAGGAGGGTGCTGGTGATCTCCTCGAGTCCGTGGAGCTTTTCGATGTCTTCCGTGGCGAGCAGCTCGGCGAAGGAAAGAAGTCCCTAGCCTTCCAGCTTCTCTTCCGTGCTGGTGACCGCACTCTGACTGATGAAGAGGCCAACGAGCACCGCCTCGCTGCTGCGGAGTTGGCCAAGCAGCGCCTTGGCGCACAGATGCGCGCCTAAGACTCTGTTGCTTCGCTAGTGCTTTAAGCCCGGTTAGCCCTGTGGGAGGTTAGCCGGGCTTTTGTTTAGCCGGGTTTGCGCGCGTTGGGGCAGGTGCTGACGTGGGGAGAGATCCCCTAGCGCTGGAAGGGGTGTGCTCTGCCTCATAACCTCAAGGGTGCAGCAAAGGTGCTGAGTTTCCAGACCAAGCCACACCGAAAGGATTGTTCACACCATGCGTCTTATTTCTCGTCTCACAGCCACCGCCGCCGTTGTCGGCGCACTGACCATCGCCCCACACGCTTCCGCTGACTTGTCCCAAGGTTTCTCCAACGCCGATGGCACCGTCAACTGTGAAGCTTCGAACATCGAAGGAACCTACGTCGCGTGCCTGTCTGAAGGGGCACGTGCCACTAGCCCGCAGTGCAACCCGCCGGGCCGGTTGGCGCCGCGCTTTTTCTACCACGCAGGTCGCTCCAAGGCTGACTGCTTCAACCAGGGCTTGACAACCACGAGCTTCAAGCGCCTTCAGCCAGGCCAGGTTCACCAGTTCAATGAGGTTGTAGCCATCGCGGATGCCCAGGGCGGTATCCACTTCGTCGGCCCGCATGGCTACCTAGGCTATGCAGGAAAGACCGCCGTATCGGGTGCGGAGGGACTGGGGAACGTCTCGTCCCGCGTCATGTAAACCTTCCTGAATCCTACTTTTCCTCACCTGTGCGCCGAGCTCTTCGGCGCATTTTTTCTGAATAACATACGGCGGAATGCATTATTTGCTAGAGTAGCTGCATGACTATTTCAGTAGCAATCGCCGGAGCTACGGGCTATGCAGGTGGCGAAATCCTCCGTCTCTTGCTGTCGCACCCAGCATACCTCTCGGGTGAGTTGCGCATCGGCGCGCTCACCGGGCACTCCAACGCAGGTCAGCGAGTATCTGAGCTCATGCCGCACCTGCCGCAACTGGCGGACCGCGTCATCGAGGACACCACGCCGGAGATTCTAGCTGGCCATGACATCGTGTTCCTCGGTTTGCCGCACGGGCACTCCGCGGAGATCGGCCGCCAGCTGGGGGAGTCCGTCACGGTGATTGACTGCGCAGCTGACTTCCGCTTGCGTAGCAAGGAAGACTGGGACGCGTTTTATGGTGGTGAGTACGCCGGTGCTTGGCCTTATGGAATCCCGGAGGTTCCCGGCAATCGTGAGGAGCTTAAAGGTAGCAACCGCGTTGCCGTACCGGGGTGCTTTCCCACCACGATTACCCTGGGTGCGCTGCCGGCCGTGGCGCAGGATCTGATTGAGCCAGAGCTGTCGGTGATAGCAATCACCGGGGTGTCCGGGGCAGGCAAGAAGGCCTCCGTAGCGCAGCTAGGTGCGGAAACTATGGGCAACCTCAAAGCCTATAAGCCAGGCGGGACACACCGGCATACCCCGGAGGTCCTGCAAAACCTACAGCCTTTTACGCAGCAACCGGTGTCTGTGAGTTTCACTCCGGTGCTGGCGCCGCTGCCTCGTGGCATTCTGGCGACGATTACGGCGCCGTTGAAGGGGGGCGTCGACAAGCGCACAGTCGCCGAGGCCTTCCGTGACTTTTATGCTGATGAACCATTCTGCCTCGTCCTGCCTGAGGGCCAACAGCCAGAAACGCAAAACGTGGTGGGCAGCAACATGGTCCATATCCAAGCACACGTGGATGAGCGCGCCCGCCGTCTCGTGATTACCGCGGCTCTGGACAACCTGTGCAAGGGCACCGCCGGCGCTGCTGTCCAGTGCATGAACCTGACTTTGGGATGGGAAGAAACCCTGGGCCTTCCACAGGCAGCAGTTGCCCCTTAAGGGGCACCCCTACTTTCCCAAGCGTTCCGCGCCGCCTTCCTCAACTCACTTCCACACGAACTAGGAGAAACTCGACATGATTACCGCCCCTGCAGGATTCCTGGCTGGCGCCACGACAGCCGGAATCAAGCCCTCCGGAAAACCCGACATGGCCCTCGTGGTTAACCAGGGTCCTAATTTCGACGCCGCTGCGGTCTTCACGCGCAACCGCGTGGTGGCCGCACCCGTAAAGCTTTCCCGCGAAGCAGTTGCGGACGGCACTGTTCAGGCCGTCATTTATAACTCCGGCAACGCGAATGCCTGCAACGGCGAACAAGGAGACAAGGATGCCGCGGCGATTGTGGAAGCCACCGCTGAGCACACGGGTATCCCTGCCGCCAACATCGCGGCGTGCTCGACGGGACTGATTGGAGAGCTCCTTCCCATGGATAAGGCATTGGCTGGCGTCGAAGTGGTTGTCGGAGATCTTGGCGCGGATGCAGCTCACGGTAAGGCCGCGGCCGAGGCCATCATGACCACCGATACCGTCGCTAAAGAAGCACTCATTGAGGCCGAGGGCTGGAGCATGGGTGCGATGGGCAAGGGCGTAGGCATGATGGCGCCGTCACTGGCCACCATGCTGGTGTGCATCACCACCGACGCTGTTGCCTCCTCTGAGGCCTTGCACTCGGCGCTGCAGGCAGCGAGCGATCAAACTTTCAATACGCTCGATGTGGACGGCTCTACATCGACGAATGACACGGTCATCATCATGGCTTCCGGCGCTTCCGGGGTGGAGCCTAGCCAGGAGGAGCTGGACGCTGCGGTTCTCGCGGTGTGCGCCGATATCGCGGATCAGCTCCAAGCAGACGCCGAGGGCGTGACCAAGCGCGTGAAGATCATCGTGGAAGGCACCGCTACTGATGAGCAGGCGCTCAACGCCGCGCGCACTCTGGGCCGCGACAACCTCTTCAAGTGCGCCATGTTCGGATCGGACCCGAACTGGGGCCGCGTGCTCGCCGCCGTAGGAATGGCGGATGCCGAGATGGATCCGGACAACATCTCCGTGTTTTTCAATGACCAAGCCGTATGCGTCGGTTCCACTGGCGCGCCCGGCGCGCGCGACGTGGATCTCTCCGGGGCCGATATTGATGTGCGCGTTGACTTGGGTACAGGGGGAGCCGGTACCGCTTTTGTCCGCACCACCGACCTGTCCCATGACTACGTGGAGATCAACTCCGCGTACAGCTCCTAAAGGAACAAGGAGGAAAAATGCTTCAGGGACTTAGCAATGCGGACCGCGCCACTGTGCTCGCAGAGGCCTTGCCGTGGCTGCAGCACTACCGCGACAAGATTGTCGTCGTAAAGTATGGCGGCAACGCGATGGTGGATGATTCCCTCAAGGCCGCCTTCGCTGCTGACATGGTTTTTCTGCGCACCGTGGGTGCCAAGCCCGTCGTTGTCCACGGCGGTGGCCCGCAGATCAACGAGATGCTGGGCAGGCTGGGAATCGAGGGGGAATTCAAGGGCGGTTTCCGCGTGACTACTCCGGAGATCATGGATGTGGTTCGCATGGTTCTCTTTGGCCAAGTGGGGCGCGGCCTGGTCAACCTCATTAACTCTCATGGGCCATATGCTGTTGGGACCTCAGGCGAGGATGCTGGGTTGTTCAAGGCGCGCAAGCGGCTTGTCCAGGTCAATGGTGAGCCGACAGATATCGGCATGGTGGGAGAGATTGTCAGCGTGGATCCCACAGCGGTCATGGACATCATCGAGGCCGGGCGCATCCCGGTGGTATCCACCATCGCGCCTGGTAACGATGGCGAGGTGTACAACATCAACGCGGATATCGCGGCCGGGGCCCTAGCGCGAGCGTTGGGCGCCGAGCGCTTGGTGATTCTCACGAATGTGGAGGGCCTGTACACCGATTGGCCGAACCGCGACTCCTTGGTGTCGAAGATCGAGATTGACAAGCTCAGCGCGCTCCTCCCAGGCCTGGATTCCGGAATGATCCCGAAGATGGAGTCCTGCCTCATGGCCGTCGAGGGCGGGGTTAGCGCCGCGCACGTCATCGACGGGCGCATCGCCCACGCCGTGCTGCTGGAGCTGCTGACTATGGGAGGAATCGGCACGATGGTGCTGCCCAATGACTATAACCGCGAGGACTACCCTGAGGGAACGGTCTTCAGGAAGGACGATAACAAGTGACCGCGCAGACCAAGTTGACAGAGCGTTGGGGTCAGGTGCTCAGCAACACCTATGGAACCCCACCCGTTGCCATCGTGTCCGGTAAGGGGGCCACGGTGACCGATGAAGACGGTAAAGACTACATCGACATGCTCGCCGGTATCGCGGTGAACTCGCTGGGCTACGCCCACCCAGCGATCGTCGAAGCGGTGAGCGCCCAGGTGGCCACCGTAGGCCACGTGTCCAATCTTTTTGCCAGCGAGCCTGTGGTCGAAGCCGCCGGGAAACTCCTGGACAAGGTGGGAGATAGCGAGGCTCGCGTCTTCTTCTCTAACTCCGGCGCGGAAGCGAATGAGGCGGCCTTTAAACTGGCTCGTCTGACCGGCCGTCGCCGCGTCCTTGCAGCGCACCACGGTTTCCATGGCCGGACAATGGGTTCTTTGGCCATGACTGGGCAGCCCAGCAAACGCAAAGCCTTTGAACCTTTCCCGGGCGGAGTGGAGTTTTATACCTATGGCGACATCGACTACCTGACCGCTTTGGTGGAGCAAGATCCGGAGGACACCGCCTCCATTATCTTGGAGCCCATCCAGGGGGAGACGGGTGTCATCCCGGCACCTGAAGGTTTCCTGACGGCGGTGCGTGAGCTCTGCACCAAGCACGGCATCCTCATGGTCGTGGATGAGGTGCAAACGGGTGTGGGGCGTACCGGTGACTTCTTCGCCTTCCAGCATGAAGGCATCCTCCCGGATGTCATCACCATGGCGAAGGGGCTGGGTGCTGGCATGCCTATCGGTGCCACCATTGCGCGTGGTCAGGCCGCAGACCTTTTCACTCCGGGCTCCCACGGCACGACGTTTGGCGGCAATCCTGTCTCGTGTGCGGCGGCGTCAACGGTGCTGGAGCTTGTCGACGTCCCCTTCCTCGCCGAAGTCACCCGCAAGGGCGAGTGGTTGCGGCAGGAGATTGGTAAATCCCCTGCGGTGCAGTCGGTGAGGGGCCGAGGGCTTATGCTAGGTGTTGTATTAAATAAGTCGGTGGCCAAGGAAGTCGTGGCTGCAGGTTTGCAGCATGGACTAATCCTCAACGCCCCAAGTAGCGAGGTCGTACGCTTGACCCCGCCGCTGGTGATCACCGATGAAGAACTCACCCAGGCGGTGGAACGCCTGCATAAGGTACTGGAGGAAGTTGCATGAGTGTGCGCCATTTCTTGGCCGATGATGACCTCACGCCGCAGGAGCAAGCCGAGGTTCTCGACCTGGCTCTAAGGCTCAAGAAGAATCCCTTCTCCGAGCGCCCGTTAGAGGGGCCGAAGTCGGTGGCTGTGCTCTTTGATAAGACGTCGACGCGCACGCGTTTCTCCTTCGAGGCGGGAATTGCTCACCTGGGCGGCCACGCCATCGTGACGGAAACTAAGTCGACGCAGATGGGCAAAGGGGAGACCTACCAGGACACCGCAGCGGTGCTCTCCCGTTTCGTTGAGGCGATCGTGTGGCGCACATATGCGCATCAAAACCTTCTGGACATGGCGGAGACTGCGACGGTACCAATTGTCAACGCCTTGTCCGATGACCTCCATCCCTGCCAGATCTTGGCGGACTTGGTGACCTGCCATGAGAACTTCGGGGGCCTTACTGGACTGAAGGCCGTCTACCTAGGGGATGGCAACAACAACATGGCAAATTCCTACATGCTGGGGTTTGCTACCGCTGGCGTGGAGATGACCATTGTTGCCCCGGAGGGTTTCCAGCCGCAGGCGGAGTTTGTTGAGCGTGCCCGAAAGCGCGGTACGGTGACGGTGACCGATTCCCTTGACGGCGTGGACGGCGCTGATGTTGTCATTACAGACACGTGGGTGTCCATGGGCCAGGAGAATGACGGCAAGGACCGCCGCACACCGTTCTTGCCCTATCAGGTGACCGCGGATGTGATGTCCCGCGCTAAGGACGAGGCAATCTTCCTGCACTGTTTGCCGGCCTACCGCGGTAACGAAGTAACTGCTGAGGTAATTGATGGGCCCCAGTCGCGCGTTTTCGACGAGGCAGAAAACCGCCTCCATGCGCAGAAGGCGCTGCTGGTCTGGCTCCTTGCGGCTCAAAAGGAGAACTAAACGAATGACTACGACCCCAACTACACGCAACGCCCGCCAAGCCAAGATCTTGGAGATCTTGGATCGCACCCGGGTCACCAGCCAAGTTCAGCTCTCAGAGCTCCTGCTCGATGAGGGGATTGATATCACGCAGGCTACGTTGTCGCGTGATCTCGATGAGCTGGGAGCCAAGAAGGTCAAGCGCGATGGCGGGCGGTCCTTCTACGTGGTGGGCGGTGAGTTGGAGCAATTCGAAGATCAGCTCAACGGCCCGCGAGAGAAGCTCCGGCGCATGCTTGATGAACTGGTGGTGTCCCATGACTTCTCTGGCAACATCGCCATGCTGCGCACCCCGGCGGGCGCTGCGCAGTACTTGGCCTCCTTCATCGACCGCGTGGGACTTCCAGACGTGGTCGGCTGTATCGCGGGCGATGACACGATCTTCGTCCTCGCGCGCGAAGGGTTGACCGGCCGCGAGCTTGGTGAGAAACTCACCAACCGCAGCATTTAACATTTATACGTAAGTCTGTATAATATAAATAAGTTCGATTTTTTAGCACCTGTTTGTCTTAAAGGAGCAAATTACTATGACTGCACGCGTTGTGCTTGCCTACTCTGGCGGTCTCGATACCTCTGTCGCCATTCCTTACCTGGCCAAGATGACCGGCGGCGAAGTCATCGCCGTCTCTCTTGACCTCGGCCAGGGTGGCGAGGACATGGAGTCCGTGCGCCAGCGCGCCCTCGACTGCGGTGCGGTCGAGTCCATCGTCGTTGATGCCAAGGATGAGTTCGCAGAAGAGTACTGCCTGCCCACCATCAAGGCAAACGGCATGTACATGAAGCAGTACCCGCTGGTATCGGCCATCTCCCGCCCGCTCATTGTCAAGCACCTCGTTGAGGCTGCTCAGACACACGGCGGCACCCACGTCTCCCACGGTTGCACCGGCAAGGGTAACGATCAGGTGCGCTTTGAGGTCTCTTTCCGCGCGTTGGATCCGGCTCTGGAGATCATCGCCCCGGCGCGTGACTACGCCTGGACCCGAGATAAGGCTATCGCCTTCGCCGAGGAAATTAACCTTCCCATCGAGCAGTCCGCAGCATCCCCGTTCTCCATTGACCAGAACGTCTGGGGCCGCGCGGTAGAGACCGGCTTCCTAGAGGACCTGTGGAACCCGCCGACAAAGGACCTGTACGCCTACACCGAGCAGCCGGACCTGGGCAATGCCCCGGACGAGGTGACCATCACTTTTGACAAGGGTGTTCCCACTGCTATTGACGGCAAGCCGGTGACCGTCCTCCAGGCTATCGAGGAGCTTAACCGCCGCGCTGGTGCCCAGGGCATTGGCCGCCTCGACATGGTGGAGGACCGCTTGGTAGGCATCAAGTCTCGCGAGGTCTACGAGGCCCCTGGTGCCATGGTGCTCATCAAGGCTCACGAGGCGCTGGAAGACGTCACCGTGGAACGCGAGCTGGCCCGTTACAAGCGCCTCACGGACGCTCGCTGGTCCGAGGAGGTCTACGATGGCCTCTGGTTCTCGCCGCTGAAGCGCTCCCTGGATGCTTTCACCGAGTCCACCCAGGAGAACGTCACCGGCGATATCCGCATGGTTCTGCATGCTGGCACCGCCACCGTCAACGGCCGTCGCTCTGGCCAGTCGCTGTACTCCTTCGACCTGGCTACCTACGACACCGGTGATACCTTCGATCAGACCGCGGCCAAGGGCTTTGTCCAGCTGCACGGCCTGTCGACGCAGATCTCCAACCAGCGTGACCGCGACGGCGGTTTCCCCACCGGTAAGTAAACCAGCACAGCCAAGGTCAAGGTAAGGAATCGATGCACAAGACTAACGAGGGTGCGCTGTGGGGTGGCCGCTTTTCGGGCGGCCCCTCCGAGGCGATGTTTGCCCTGTCCGTATCCACCCACTTCGACTGGGTCCTCGCCCCCTATGACGTGCTGGCCTCCAAGGCTCACGCCAAGGTACTGCACAAGGCCGGATTGCTATCCGACGCTGACTTGGACACCATGCTTAACGGCCTGAGTGAACTAGGGGAGAAGGTCGCTTCTGGTGAATTCACCCCGCTTCCGACGGACGAGGATGTCCACGGTGCGATGGAGCGCGGCCTCATCGACATCGTAGGCCCTGAGGTTGGCGGCCGCCTGCGCGCTGGGCGCTCCCGCAATGACCAGGTGGCGACGCTGTTCCGGATGTGGATTCGCGATGCCATTCGCGATATCGCACTTCAGGTCACGGATTTGGTGGAGGCTCTGGCTAGCCAGGCCGAGGCCCACCCGGATGCCATTATGCCGGGCAAGACCCACTCCCAGGCGGCGCAGCCGGTGCTGCTGGCACACGAGCTGCTCGCTCATGCCCAGCCGCTGCTGCGCGATATCGAGCGCCTGCAAGATCTGGATAAGCGCTTGGCGGTGTCCCCTTATGGTTCTGGTGCGCTTGCGGGCTCCTCGCTGCACCTGGATCCGGAGGCGATTGCCGAGGAGCTGGGCTTCGATTCTTCCGCGGAGAACTCGCTGGATGGTACGGCGGCGCGTGACTTTGCCTCCGAGACGGCCTTCGTGCTCACCCAGATCGCGGTGGACATGTCCCGGCTGTCGGAAGAGATCATCTACTGGTGCACCCCGGAGTACGGCTACGTCACCCTGGATGATGCCTGGTCGACTGGTTCCTCGATCATGCCGCAGAAGAAGAACCCGGACGTTCCGGAGCTGACCCGCGGTAAGACCGGCCGACTCATCGGTAACCTCACCGGCCTGTTGGCAACGCTCAAGGCGCAGCCTTTGGCCTATAACCGTGACCTGCAGGAGGATAAGGAGCCCATCGTGGACTCGGTGGCGCAGCTGAACCTCTTGCTGCCTGCCATGACTGGGCTGGTGGAAACCCTGACCTTCCATGAAGACCGCATGCGTGAGCTGGCCCCGCGTGGCTTTACTTTGGCCACCGACCTGGCCGAATGGATGGTGCGCCAGGGTGTGCCGTTCCGTGAGGCGCATGAGGCTTCCGGTGCCTGCGTGCAGATCGCGGAGTCTCGCGGTGTGGATCTGGTGGATCTCACGGACGAGGAACTGGCGGGCGTCGACAAGCGCCTGCTTCCGGAAGTTCGTGAGGTGCTGACCATCGATGGGGCAGTGGCATCCCGCTCCACCAAGGGCGGCACCGCTGGCGTTCGCGTGGTGGAGCAGCGCGAAAAGGTTCGCGAGCGCGCTGGCGCCGCGCGGGAGTGGGCCAAAACTTCCCTGCGCTAGTCCGCACAGAGAATGAATAACCGCATGGTCTTTTCAGGCCATGCGGTTCTTTTGTGTGTGGGGGTAGAAAACAAATCTATTACTACTGGGCATCGATGTGCTGGGTTGCACTGTGGGGGTATTGAAGTGACGGAAGTCTCATTAGGTTGTTATAACGTTTTCTTAGGGAATGTGAAGAAAGGCACGTTCGCAACTTTGAAAGGACTACCTTCCTAATGGCTGATACACTTCGCCCGCCCAACACGGAGTCTCACGAGAAGGAGAAAGCGGTCTATGCTTCGGAAGACCACGGACTTCAGAAGGGGATGGGCAATCGCCAGCTCCAGATGATTGCCATCGGCTCTGCGATCGGTACCGGTTTGTTGCTCGGTACCGGCAGCCGTTTGCAAACCGCTGGACCATTTCTCGCAGTTTTGTATTTGGTCTGCGGTTTCTTCGGTTACATTATCTTGCGCTCGCTCGGCGAACTCATCGTCTACCGCCCAAGTTCGGGTTCTTTCGTGTCCTATGCGCGTGAGTTTTACGGCGAAAAGACTGCCTTCGTTACCGGATGGCTCTACTGGGGCAACTGGGCTGCGACCCTGGTGGCCGACGGCACAGCCGTGGCCATCTACATCAAGTGGTTTGGCCAGTACACTTCCTGGCTCGACGCTGTCCCGCAGTGGTTGCTCGCTCTCGGCGTGGTGTGCAGCATCCTGTTGTTCAACATGTTGTCGGTGAAGATCTTCGGTGAACTGGAGTATTGGTTCTCCATGATCAAGATCATCGCGCTGTTGATTTTCATGGTCGTGGCTATCGGCGTGGTGATTATGGGTCACCCGAATGGTGACGCGACGGGCTTTAGCCTGATATCCGATGCCGGTGGCTGGCTGCCCAATGGCCTGCTTCCCGCCGTCATCGTCATCCAGGGTGTGGTCTTCGCCTACGCCGGTATCGAGCTGGTGGGCACCACCTCCGGTGAGACCAAGGACGTGGAGAAGCACATCCCACGCGCGGTCAACAGCGTCCTGTTCCGCATCGTGGTCTTCTACTTCGGTAGTGTGCTGCTGCTGACCCTGGTGCTGCCGTACACCAGCTACGTTGCGGAAGTATCGCCGTTCGTGACCTTCTTCGAATCCCTCGGCGCTGGTTATGCCGCACCGATCTTCCAGCTGGTTGTCATCACCGCGGCAATTTCCTCGCTGAACGCCGGACTGTATTCGACGGGCCGCATCATGTACAACATGTCTACTGCCGGCTCCGGGCCGAAGTTCGGCGCGCGCATGTCCAAGTCCGGTGTGCCCTATGGTGGCATCGTGATGGCCGCCTTCGTCGGCCTTGCCGGTGTGTTCCTCAACTATGTTGTGCCTGAAATGGCCTTCGAAATTGTGCTGAACTTGGCGGCGCTGGGAACACTGGCGTCGTGGGCTGCAGTGGCCTTGTCACACATCAAGTTCGTGCAGCTGGCCAAGAAGGGGCGCTATACCCGTCCGAACTATCGCTCGCCATTCGGCCAAGCTGGTGACTGGTCCGTTCTCGCTTTCATCGGCGTGGTCATCATCCTCATGGCTTTCGATTACCCCATCGGAACCTTCGCTTTGGCCTCAACGCTACTTCTCATCCCGGTGTTTGCGGCGATGTGGTTTGCCTGGCGTGAGCGAATCTACGCGATTGCGGCGGAGAGGAAGGCCAAGCACCTGCCGACCTCGCGCTTCCCGGCCGCACCGCAAACGGACCTTCACCCCAGGAACCGAAACACACCGCACAGCAAGAACCAAGACAAGAACTAAGAATGGAGACTTTGATGAAGCCTGTAGTTAAGTTTGTTGATGTAGAGAATATGGCGCGCTGGATTCAGCGCGAAGGCGTCGAGAACATCATCACCGGGATGGTGGACTACCTTGAAGCCGACTACCGCGAATGGGAGCGCTTCGACAAGGTTGCGCGCGTTGCCTCCCACACCCCCTTTGGTGTTATCGAGCTCATGCCGACCTCCAATGGCAAGGAGTACTCCTTCAAATACGTTAACGGTCACCCTTCCAACCCCGCCCGCGGTTTTCAGACGGTTACTGCCTTCGGCGTGTTGGCGGACGTTGACAATGGATACCCCACCTTCGAAGCTGAAATGACGCTGCTTACTGCACTACGCACGGCCGCGACCTCCGCCATGGTGGCCAAGTACCTGGCCCGGAAGGATTCTAAGCGCATGGCCATGGTGGGTGCCGGCTCCCAGTCCGAGTTCCAGGCCCTTGCCTTCCGTGGAGTGATGGGAATCGACGACATTGCCATCTACGATATTGACCCTGCGGCCGTAGAGAAATTCCGGCGCAATCTGGAACCGCTGGGCTTCAACATTACGGCCGCCTCGAGCGTTGACGAGGTCGTTGTGGGCGCGGATATCATTACCACCTGCACTGCGGACAAGGCTCAAAACCAGATTCTGGCCGAGCGCCACGTTGCACCGGGCGTGCACCTCAATGCCGTCGGTGGTGATTGCCCGGGCAAGACTGAGCTCGAAAGCTCTATCCTGGATAAATCCAAGGTCTTTGTTGAATTCCCAGAGCAGACACGCGTCGAAGGAGAGATTCAGCAGAAGCCGGAGGACTTCCCGGTTGTCGAGTTCTATCAGGTACTCACCGGCCAGGCCACTGGGCGCGATAATGATGAGCAGATTACGCTCTTCGATGATGTCGGATTTGCCATCAATGATTTTTCTGCACTGCGCTACCTGCGTGATTCCGTCAAGGGTACAGATTTGGAATCCGAAATCGACATCATCGCGAACCCCGACGACCCGAAGGACCTTTTCTCGTTGGTCGCGAACGTACCTTCTCTTCTTTAACCAGAGCGCACGGAAAGGGGGGAGCCTGTTTCTCCCCTTACCCCGCCGCGAATCCAGCGGTGAGAAGAAAATCACTTTATGATTTAGAACATGAGCAGCTCATCATCGAAGAAGCGCACCAAGTCCTTCGTGATCGCCGCGGTTTTCCTTGCGCTCGCTGTGGTATCCGTCGTGATAGGTCGCGGAGGTAGTTCCCTTCCGAGCTTTGGCTTTTCCACAACTACGCACCACGTTAAGGGCGCCATTAGCCCGGAGCTGGAGGCTGTTTTTAAGGACCCGGCCACAACGAAGGCGATGGAAAAGCACAATATCGAACTCGAGCTCGATATCCTGCCGGCACGGAACTTCGTTGAAGGAAGCAGTAGCTTGGACAAAGATTATGACTTTGTGCTCGCGGATCCTAACGGCGCTACATGGACCTCCGATGTGCGCGATGCCCATCCGGAACTAGCCGGAAGGGATGACCTATCCCCGATGTTTTTTGGTAAGCCGCTGTTGGTGCTGGTACATAGCGAGCTTGTCGAGGACATGAGGGACCACGGCTTGGTTGCGGGATACGACAACCAGGCGGCTTTGGACATGGAGACGCTGGTGGAGATGTCCCAGAAAGACACTCGCTGGCGGGACATCAGTCCGTCCTTCGGCTCGCCGCGCGTGGTGGATGTGGCCGTGCCACAGGTGGACCAGTCCTTTGCCGCACTGCGCTATGCCCGGGTCGTACACACCGCGGCCGCGAACTATGCGGAAAAGGACCTGGGCAGCGATAACAAGGAGAAGATCAACGCGCAGGCGGATGACATCATGCGCCGCCTCGTTGCTGATCAGGGGTATGGCGAAACCACTGATCAGGGCATCCTCGATGCTTTCCTCCGTGTGGATAAGGGCGAAATGCCTATGGTATTGACCACCGCGGAGCAGTACGTGTACCTAGAACGTGCGGGCAAGGACCTATCCGGCTATACGCTGTTGGCGTTGAAACCGGCGACGAAACTAAGCAGCATCGTTCTTCCACTCACTGAGGAGGGCGCATTGTTCGTCACAGCAATGAATGACGCAATCCCAGCAGTCGCGGAGAACCTTGGCTTGGGCTCGGAGAATTCGGACTTCATTGCCGATATTGAGCCTTCAGATAACTACCAGATCCCGGTGGATGGTGGCGATACCACCCCACTGCGGTGGGCGGATTATGAAGAGATTTTGCGAGTGGTTGGCTAAGGCCCCGCAAGGAAAGCATCAGGAAGGTACAAGGGAATGTTTCGGTCTTTAAAAGTCCTGCTCGTCATGCTGAGCGCCATGGCGCTGACGGCTTGTTCGGCAGGTGACTTGTTCGATGATGTGGATATGCCGGGTTCCGGCTCGTCCTTCAGCGGTGGCCTCAACATTGTGGCGGCCACGGAGCTTAAGCCTCTGGAGCCGGTGCTTGACGACGCCTCCCAGGACCTCGGCTTCGATATCACCATGACCACCGAGGATGGGACGCTGGCGAATTCCCGCAGCCTGAAACAAGGCGGTTTCGACGGATCCTATGATGCCACGTGGTTTGCCACCAATCGTTATGCGCGCATCATTGGTGCCGATGAGAAGCTGCGCAAAGAACACAGTGTGGCGCGATCCCCCGTGGTACTCGGTGTGCAGCCTTCCGTGGCTAAGGAAAAGGGCTGGACCACGAAGCAACCAACGTGGCAGGAGATTGCTGACTCGGGGATTACCTTCGGTATGACCGATCCTTCGACCTCAAACTCGGGCTTCTCCGCGCTATCGGCTGCGACCACTGCTTTCGCGGACACCGGGCGCGCGCTTACGGAGAAGGATATCCGCCAGGCCACGGGCAAGGTCCAGAAACTCTTCAGTAACCAGACTTTAACGTCGGGATCGTCGGGTTGGCTGGCTGATAGGTTCCGCGAGCATCCGGAGCAGGCCGACGCCATCCTTAACTATGAATCAGTGCTGTACCAGCTCAAGGATGAGGGCGTCGATCTTGAGGTGGTCATCCCCTCCGACGGCGTGATTTCGGCGGACTACCCTTTGTCGGCTCTCGCCAGCTCCCCGGACCAGGAGGCTGAAGGTAAGGTGCAGGCACTTGCCGAATGGTTTGCTGAACACCCAGAGAAGCTGAGGAGCTACCACCTGCGTGTGGACGATTCTGACATGCCCGGGACCATCTTCGAGCTGCCGTACCCGGCTAATGAACAAACCGTAAGCGCACTGGAGGATGCCTTTGCTCACGAGCTGCGTAACCCTGGCAACACGGCGCTGGTCTTGGATACCTCGGGCTCCATGGAGGGCGAGCGCATTGATTTGCTCAAGAATAGTCTGCGCCCGCTGATCGACGGCTCAGCTGACGGCTCTCCAGACGGCGAAGGCCAGGTAGCCTTCCGTAACCGTGAGCAGATCAAGCTCATCCCATATTCTTCTGAGCCGCAGCAGCCGACTCGCGCGCGAGTCGATTTGCAGAACCCGGCAACCACAAAAGAGCTTGCTGATCGCGTAGATCGACTCGTGGCGGATGGCGATACGGCGACGTTCGAGGCTGTGCTCAATGCCTTCAACGAGGTAGACACCAGCAGCGGCGAAATTGGGACCGTGGTGCTCATGACTGATGGCGAAGTGACGCGTGGGCGTACTTTTGCACAATTTAAGGAGGCCTATGAGCAGCTTCCCCCAGAGAAAAAGGAGATCCCGGTCTTTGTCATCTTGTATGGTGAAGCCAACATTCAAGAGATGGAGGAGCTTGCTCAGCTCACGGGCGGCAAGACATTCGATGCGCTCAACGGTGACCTCGCCGCGGCCTTCGAGGAAATCCGCGCTTACCAGTAAAAATCTCCACCTATCCCCAGGAGGACCTACACCTTATGAACACACTGAACTCGCGGAAGATCGTCGTCGGCGTTGCGGTAACGGCGCTCGTTATCGTCCTTCACGTGTTGACTGGTGGCGGTTTAGGTTTCTTGTGGCCACTGGTCGCGGTCTGCACAGGTGCGGCTGCGGGATTCGTGACGCCGCCAAAGCAGGAGAAAGCTATTGAGGCCCCCACCTCGGGTGCAGGTCAACTGATTAGCTCATTGGAGGGCGTCCGATACAACCTGAAGCAGTCCAAAGTGCCCGGACCTGTTAAGAAAGCGTGGGACTCGTTCGATGACTCGGCCGTGTGGGTCCTAGACAATTGGCACCGCCTCGACGATGCCCCACACCAGCAAGCCCTCGTGCGGGACATGATTGAAGAACACTCTAAGGAGCTGGTGAATTCTTACCTCGACGTCACGGACTTGAAGAATCCAGTGGCTGTCGAGGAAATGAGCGAATCGCTGGGGATCCTAGGCCGAGAGATGGGCGAGATTCGAGACGCCATTGCCCAAAACTCAGTACGCAACCTGCGCAACCATTCCATGGCTCTCAAACTCGAATACGGCGGGACCCTTCCATCCATCGAATCCAAGGAGGTGTAGGGTTAGCGGTTATGAGTCTCGATTCGAAGCTGCTCGACATCTTGGTATGTCCGCAGGATAAAGGTCCGCTGAACTATCTGGCCGAAGAACAGGTTTTGGTCAACGAACGCCTCGGCGTGGCCTATCCCATTGAGAACGACATTCCCGTCATGCTGGTAGACCACGCAGTACCGTGGCCACCCCAGAACTAATTCTCACAGCACCGAATCGACTTTCCAAGGAGCATTCATGAACATCATCGATGAGCTGCAGTGGCGCGGCCTCATTAACCAGTCCACCGACCTTGACGCACTGCGCGAGGCTTGCGAAGAGCCCATTACCTTGTACTGCGGTTTTGATCCAACCGGTGACTCCCTCCATGCTGGTCACCTCGTTCCGATGATTATGCTGCGCCGCTTCCAAAAAGCTGGCCACCACCCGATTGCTTTGGCCGGTGGCGCAACGGGCCAAATCGGTGACCCACGCGACGTAGGGGAGCGCACCATGCTGTCGCAGGAGACCATCAACGAGAACATGGTGGCTATCAAGAAGCAGCTGCGCCAGTTTATTGACTTTGAGGGCGAGAACGCAGCCACCATGGTCAACAATGCTGACTGGACCTCGCAGATGACCGTCATTGATTTCCTGCGTGATGTCGGCAAGAACTTCTCGCTGAATACCATGTTGGACCGTGATACCGTCAAGCGCCGCTTGGAGTCCGACGGTATTTCCTACACCGAGTTCTCCTACATGCTCCTCCAGTCCAATGACTACGTTCACCTCAACGAGGAGTACGACTGCGTCCTGCAGATTGGCGGTGGCGATCAGTGGGGCAACATCGTGTCTGGCGTCGACCTCAATCGCCGCGTTAAGGGCGTCAAGGTTCACGGACTCACCGTCCCGTTGGTGACGGATGCCCAGGGGCAAAAGTTTGGCAAGTCTACCGGCGGCGGAAAGCTCTGGCTCGATCCGGAAAAGACGTCGCCTTACTCGTGGTACCAGTACTTCCTCAATGCCGGTGACTCCGTGGTTATTGACTACCTTCGGTGGTTTACCTTCCTGTCGAAGGAGGAGATCGCTGAATACGAGGAGAAGGTTGCTAATGAACCTTTCCGTCGCGAGGCACAACGCCGTCTCGCCCAGGAGATGACCACGCTGGTCCACGGCGCGGAAGCCACCAAGGCTGTGGAGCTTGCTGCTCAAGCGCTGTTCGGTAAAGCAGAGCTTGCTGACCTTGATGAGCAGACGCTGGCGGGTGCGCTTTCTGAAACCACCGTGGCCGAGGTGGCTGCCGGTGAACCGCGCTCCATCGTTGATCTGTTGGTTGCTTCTGGTCTGGCAGAGTCCAAGGGCGCGGCTCGACGCACCATCAAGGAAGGTGGCGCCTACGTCAATAACCAGCGTATTGAAGCCGATGACTGGGAGCCGGCGGACGAAGACTTGCTTCACGGTAAGTGGCTGGTGCTTCGTCGCGGTAAGAAGAACTTTGCCGGTGCCAAGCTGAACTAATTAGAGCTCTCGACTTCGCTAGATGACTGCATGCGAATCCCGTCGCCTTGTGCGGCGGGATTCGTCGTTTCTGGGACAGAGTATCTGCACCGGCCGCCGGAGGTTAAGGAAAGTGCTGTTAACCAGGCGATTTGTTGAAGCTTGGGGCTGTGCGTATATTTATCGAAGTCGCCGCGAGACGCTGGTGACACGGAGATTAACTCCTAGTTGACAAGGGATAAACTTGTTAGCTAGAGTATGAACTCCAGCCGCTCAGAGCAGAGAATAGATGAATTCGATGTGACGGGTGTGCGGATGATGTTTGAGAACTCAATAGTGT
>NZ_KV805049.1:0-246 GCF_001811515.1 Corynebacterium sp. HMSC076G08
TGGGTACAAGTGCCGATAATGCCCTGGCAGAATCCTTTAACGCCACCCTAAAGCGTGAAGTTCTGCGTGATCGGAAAGTGTTTGACAATCCCATCATCTGCCGCCAAGAAGTCTTCCGATGGTGCATGCGCTACAACACCCGTAGACGACACTCCTGGTGCAATCTTCTAGCCCCCGATGCCTTCGAAGCACTCACATCAGCTACACTGACTCAAGCAGCATAGCTAACCCCCGACGTGTCTACTT